>CAMNPQ010000020.1 GCA_946548305.1 uncultured Pseudobutyrivibrio sp. | reverse complement strand
GGTTTGCATGGGTGAAAAGGGAATCTGGTGTGAATCCAGAGCGAAGCCGTCACTGTGTTAGGGAGTGGATTTTCATTATCACTGAGGAAACTTGGGAAGAGAAAATCTGCGTTGATCGAAGTCAGGAGACCTGCCTATTTCTGGTAATTTTGATTTGCGGAACTCGAATCATGATTAATATAAAGTAGGAAGGAATAGTCCTTTCTTTATTTTGATTGATTTTTGAGACTGCTTTTTTGGCAGTCTTTTTCTTTGGCATGTCAAAATTACTTTTTAAATATCATAGGAGGATTGACATGAGAAAGAAGTATTTTAACAGTTTAGCAATTATGCTAGGTGCAGCTCTTATATTATCTGCTTGTTCAGGTAATAAAGAAGCTGAAAATGCAAAAAGCAATGAGGTAGTGGAGACAGCTGAGACTGAGGAGGTAGATGATCAGGTGGCAGCAGATAATGTTGCAGCTTTAATTGATGCAATTTATGTACAAGAGCGTACAGAGGAAACAGATGCTCAGTGTCAGGCTGCAAAAGAAGCCTGGGATGCCCTTACTGATGCTCAGAAGGAATTAGTAGAAGGGGAATATGCTGACCCAGATTATTTTGGTAGAGACACAGGCGATGCATCTAAGGATGACCCTTTAAATGGGGATGATATAGGTGAGAATGAGATCCTTGTGGTAAGCTTTGGTACATCCTTTAACGACCAGCGTGTAGCTGATATTGGAGGCGTAGAAAAAGCTATTGCAGCAGCATATCCAGATTGGTCTGTAAGACGTGCTTTCACATCACAGATAATCATCAATCATATTCAGGCTCGTGATAATGAAAAGATAGATAATGTAGAGCAGGCTTTAGACAGAGCAGTTTCAAATAATGTGAAGAATCTGGTGGTACAGCCTACACATTTAATGCACGGCAGCGAGTATGATGATTTGGTAGCAGTTGTTGAAGAGTACTCTAGCAAGTTTGAGTCAGTAAAAATAGCAGAGCCTCTTTTAGGAGAAGTAGGTGAGGATGCCAGTGCAGTAAATAGTGACAAGGAAGAAGTAGCAAAAGCGGTAGTTGCTGAAGCTGTTTCTGATGCAGGGTTAGAAAGCCTGGAGGCTGCCGCTGATGAGTCAGTAGCATTTGTTTTCATGGGACATGGAACAAGCCATACAGCAAAGGTTACTTACAGTCAAATGCAGACACAGATGAACAATCTTGGATATAACAATGTATTCATCGGCACTGTTGAGGGAGAGCCAGAGGAAACATCTGTAGAAAATGTTATCGCAGCAGTAAAGGAAGCAGGATTTAAAAAGGTAGTTCTTCGTCCACTTATGGTAGTGGCTGGTGATCATGCACACAATGATATGGCTGGTGAAGAGGAGGACTCATGGCGTTCAATGTTTGAAGCTGACGGTTCATTTGACTCTGTAGAGTGTCAGATTGCAGGCTTAGGAGAAATAGCTGATATTCAGGCTATTTATGTAAAGCACACAGCAGAGGCTACAGGGGTTGAACCTACCGAAGTAGCTCACACAGATGAGTTAAAAGAGGGTGAAGTATATCTGGCAGATTTTACCACCGATAGCAGCATGTTTCATGTAAACGAAGCAAAGGATGGCAAAGGTGAGCTTACAGTGAAAGATGGTCAGATGTACATCCATATTTCACTTGTTTCAGATAAAATCGTAAATCTATATGTAGGTACTGCTGCCGATGCAGAAAAAGATGAAGCAAACTGGCTACAGCCTACAAAGGATGAGGTGACTTATTCAGATGGAACTACAGAGACAGTGAACGGATTTGATGTTCCTGTAGAAGCCCTTGGTACAGATTTTGATTTAGCTATTTTAGGTGAAAAGGGTACCTGGTACGACCACGTAGTATCTGTAACATTATAAGCCTTCCCCCTTAGGGGTTGCTAGGCTCCAGTGGAGCCTGTTTAGCAACGACCGAGCCGGGAGGCGAGACAAGGTGTCACCGCAGGTGACGGATGAGGGTAAATGAAAAAGTTATTTTATTCAATTGCTGCAGTGCTGGCTATATTTTTAACAGCCTGCAGCTTTTTTAATAAAGATGAAAAAAATGAATATGGCACATTTTACTGCAATGTGACTCTTGAGGGTGGTAGCGGTAAAGCTACAGTAGAATCTCCAGCAGAGGTGGTTGTGGCTGAGGACAAAAATACAGTCAAACTGGTATGGTCCAGCCCTAATTATGACTATATGATTGTGGATGATGTGAAATATGAGAGTGAAGCAGCTACAGGGGAAAACTCCGTATTTACGATACCATTTCAGGAATTTGGCAGGGCTTTTACTGTAATTGCTGATACCACTGCAATGAGCACACCCCATGAAATAGAGTATGAAATAACGGTTTACTCTAGTGATGCAGGGGATGCTATAGAGAAAGATGAAATAGAAGCTGAGGATATATCTGCTGAAACAGATTTATCCTTGGGGAATTTGAAATTTGAAAGCAACTATTCTATGGATTATGCAAAAATGTATTCCATAGATTTCTATATAGATGAAGATAATTTAAAATATGCTTTTATTACAATAGGTGATACGGCTGATAAACAGTATTTTTTAAAGCCTATGGATGAAAAAGGGCAGAAGCCTGCTGGTCTTTCAGACAATATTATCTATCTTGAAAATGTATCAAATACTTATTTAGTTTCCACATCAGTAATGGATATGATATGCCAAATTGGAGCTTTAGATGATATTTTGTTTTCTGGGACAAAAGCTACAGATTGGTATATATCTGAGGCGAGGGGAAAAATGGAGGCAAACAAAATACTCTATGCAGGAAAATATTCAGCCCCAGATTATGAATTACTGCTTTCTTCAGGCTGCAATTTTGCCATTGAAAACACAATGATTTATCACAATCCAGAAGTAAAGGAAAAGCTTGAAGAAATAGGAATACCAGTAATGGTGGAACGCTCCAGCTATGAAAAAAGTCCTCTTGGTCGATTAGAATGGATTAAGCTTTACGGCATTTTATATGACAAACAATCACAGGCAGATGAATTCTTTGATACACAGGTGCAGAGAGTAAAGAATATAGAAGGAGTAAATAGTACCAAAAAGGCAGTAGCATTCTTTTCTGTGAATTCTAAAGGGGAATTTATTGTCAGAAAGACTAATGACTATATTTCTGCCATGATAGGTATGGCAGGTGGACAATATGTTCCAGAGGATATTGAAGCTGATGATGAAAATGCTCTATCCACAATGAAAATTACTGCCGAGGATTTTTACATTAGAACAGTGAATGCTGATGTGCTTATTTACAATAGTACAATAGAAGGTGAAGTGGCTGGCATAAATGAATTAGTGGAGAAGGCTCCAATCCTTAAGGATTATAAGGCATTAACTGAGAAAAATGTATATTGCCTGAAAGAAGGTTATTTCCAAAAGAGCACAAATGTGGCAGAATTTATAGAGGAATTAAATTTAATTTTGAATGATAATTTTGAAGAGGGAGATTGCTTTATAAAGCTACCAGAAAATTAGGATGATATTAGACAACAAAAGAAATAAACGTAAGGTTATTTTAATGATTGCAATTTTAATTCTATGTTTTTTTGTAGGCATGGGAGTGGGAAGTGCGGATGTTTCTATTCTTGATATTATAAAATCCCTGCTAAGCCCAGGGGATGTGTATATGGGAAAAATCATTATTTCCATAAGACTACCCAGGGTTATAGCAGCCATAGTTTTAGGGGGAGCACTTTCGGTATCAGGCTTTTTGCTTCAGATATTTTTTGGAAATCCCATTGCAGGTCCTTATGTGCTGGGAATTTCATCCTCGGCAAAGCTGTTTGTAGCACTTTTTATGGTATTTTTGTTGGGAAATGGAGTGACAATCAGTTCTTTATTTATGGTTGTAGCAGCTTTTGTGGGTTCATTGCTTGCCATGGGCGTAGTTGTGGCATTGTCTCAAAAAGTAAAAAACATGTCATTGCTTGTTGTGTGTGGAGTAATGATTGGCTATATATGCTCTGCTATAACAGAATTTGTCATAGCATTTGCTGACGATACCAATATTGTGAATTTACACAACTGGTCTTTAGGAAGCTTTTCTGGAATCAACACAACCCACGTTCTAATATCCTTTGTAATTGTGGCTATTGCTATCGCATTTACGATATATTTTTCTAAGCCTATATCTGCATTTCAACTTGGAGAAAACTATGCCAGAAACATGGGCGTTAATATAAAGAGAATAAGGATAGTTCTGGTGATACTTTCAAGCATACTGTCAGCCACAGTAACAGCCTTTGCAGGACCAATTTCTTTTGTAGGTGTAGCTGTACCACATATCATGAGAGGTGTAATGAAAACAGCCAAGCCTTTAGTTATGATACCAGCCTGTTTTTTAGGCGGCTCTATTATTACTTTGATTTGTGACTGCATTGCCAGAACTGCATTTGCACCAACTGAAATTAGTATTAGTGCGGTAACATCTGTTTTTCTTGCACCTGTAGTTATATATCTTTTGGTTGCAAGAAGGGAGGTTTCCCGTGGATAATAGTATTTTTTCCCAAGGACTAGGAGTAGGCTATGGAAAAGATAATATAGTGCTTGATGGTTTAAGCTTTTCCATAAATCCAGGGGAGATAGTATGTCTGATTGGAGCAAATGGTGCAGGAAAATCAACCGTGTTAAAAACTATTGTAAGGCAGTTGAAAAAGCTGTCTGGAAGCATAGTGATAAATGGACTAAGGGAAGATGAAATGTCTGAGGCAGATGTGGCAAAGCATGTGTCAATGGTGATGACTGAGCGGATACATCCTGAGCTTATGAGCTGCTATGATGTGGTTGCCACAGGGCGTTTTCCATACACAGGGCGACTTGGCATTTTAACTGATGGGGACAAAGCTGCTATTGAGCAGGCATTGAGTTTAGTTGGAGCAGAAAAGACTGCATATAAAGATTTTTCTAAAATAAGTGATGGACAAAGACAAAGAATAATGCTTGCCAGAGCAATATGCCAGGATACTGAGGTAATGGTGTTGGATGAGCCCACATCATTTTTGGATTTACAGTACAAGCTAGACATTTTAAAAGTAATAAAAAAAATGGCAAAGACAAAAAATATGGCAGTGCTTATGTCTATACATGAACTGGAATTTGTGCCAGGGATTGCTGACAAAGTGATAGGAATAGTGAAGAATGGCGTATATCTCACTGGGACACCAAAGGAGGTTCTCACAGGAGAAAATATACAAAAAATGTATGGCATGTCTCTTGACAATTCAAATATTCTTTGTTTGGGACTATGGAAATACGCAGACGCAATAGTGGAGCTACTGGAATGTCAAAAGTAATAATGATACAAGGGACAATGTCCAATGTGGGCAAAAGTCTTTTAGTTGGAGCTTTATGTAGAATTTTTAAGCAGGATGGTTTAAAGGCTGCGCCTTTTAAATCTCAGAATATGGCATTAAACTCCTTTATCACAAAGGAGGGGCTTGAGATGGGGCGAGCCCAGGTTATGCAGGCTGAGTGCGCTGGCATTGAACCATCTGTATATATGAATCCCATACTGCTAAAGCCTACAAATGATATTGGCTCTCAGGTGATTGTAAATGGGGAAGTAGTAGGGAATATGAATGCAAGAGATTATTTTGCGTTCAAAAAAAGCCTGATACCAGATATAAAAGCGGCATACGAAAAGCTGGGAGCCATGGCAGATGTGATAGTTATTGAGGGGGCAGGAAGCCCGGCAGAAATCAATTTGAAGGCTGATGATATTGTGAATATGGGAATGGCGAAGCTTGTGGATGCCCCAGTGCTTTTAGTGGGGGATATTGACAGAGGAGGAGTTTTTGCACAGCTTCTTGGTACATTAGAGCTTCTAGAGGCGGATGAAAGAGCCAGGGTAAAGGGACTTATCATAAATAAATTCAGGGGTGATAAATCTCTTCTGACATCTGGCATAGATATGCTTGAAGAAAGGGGTAATGTCCCTGTGGTGGGAACAATTCCTTATGCCAGACTGATGATTGATGATGAGGATAGTCTCAGTGATAGACTTAATAATAGCAATACTGCCTCTGATGGCAGTAGTGTTGTAAATATAGCTGTGATTCGTCTTCCTAAAATATCCAATTTTACTGATGTAGCCCCATTTGAATGCATAGAGGGAGTAGGAGTAAAGTTTGTTTCAAAGCCTTCAGAATTAGAGGAAGCAGACCTTGTTATCATACCTGGAAGTAAAAACACCATATCTGATATGAAATGGCTCACAGAATCCGGTATGGCATCAGCTATTATAAGATTCAGTGTTAATAGACCAGTGATTGGAATATGCGGTGGTTTTCAAATGTTAGGAGCTGTGATTTCAGACCCGGACCAAGTGGAGTCAGACAGCCTAAAGCAAATAAATGGCTTGGGGCTAATTCCAATGGAAACCATTATGGAAGATAAGAAGTATAAAACTCAAACCGAGGGATATTTTGAAAAAATGACAGGAGTGTTTGCTTGTCTTTCAAGTGAAAAATACATAGGCTACGAGCTTCACAACGGACGTTCATTAATAAATGGTGAGGCACAGACAAGCTTTCAAAGTGACAACGTATTTGGCACTTATGTTCACGGTATTTTCGATAATGGGGATTTGGCATTAAAGCTGGTAAATGCCATTGCTGAAAAAAAAGGCTTGTCCCTTTCAGAAAAGTTTATGGATTACAAATCTATAAAGGAAGCTGAATATGATAAGCTTGCTAACCTTTTAAGAGAAAATATGGATATGGATTACATATATAGCCTGTTAAAATAACCCGTTTTTAGCAGACACCCAAAGAGATAAATGAGGGGACAATGAATATAGAGTATATTTTACCTAATGAAATAGAAAAACGGAGCTTTGAAATAATCACAGACGAGCTTAAGGCTATGGGAATAGATATCCCCGCTGAGGAAGCCCCTGTCACAAAGCGAGTGATCCACACAAGTGCAGATTTTGACTACGCAAAGACAATGTGCTATTCCGTTAACGCCATAAAAAAGGCAAAGGAACTGATAAAAGCCGGTGCCCATATAGTCACAGACACCAACATGGCATTAGCTGGCATCAACAAAACCAAGCTTGCAAGCTTTGGTGGGCAGGTTCATTGCTTTATGGCAGATGAAGAGGTAGCAAAAATTGCGAAGCAGCGTCAGGTTACCAGAGCTACAGTTTCTATGGAGCGTGCAGCAGCTTTGGATATGCCTGTTATTTTTGCAATAGGAAATGCCCCTACAGCACTTATTTCTCTTTTTGAAATGATGGAGCAGGGCAAATTCACACCAGAGTTTGTCATCGGCGTACCAGTTGGTTTCGTAAACGTAGAGGCAGCCAAGGAACTTTTCCTTAACTCCTCAGTTCCACACATCATCAACAAAGGCCGCAAAGGCGGCAGCAACATCGCCGCCGCCATCGTAAATGCGATACTTTACAGCCTTCCCCCTCTGGGGGAAGGTGCCCCGAAGGGGCGGATGAGGGTATGAAAAAAGGAGTTTCCATGAAAAAAGGTTTTACCACAGGAAGCTGCAGTGCAGCAGCTGCAAAGGCTGCCACCTACATGCTTTTATCTGGGAAGGAAAAACTGAATATTGAAATTGAGACTCCTGCCGGGGTGATATTTAATGCAGATATAGTGGATATAGTCCGAGAGGAAAACCAGGTGAGCTGTGGCGTCATAAAGGATGGTGGAGATGATCCTGATGTGACCACAGGAAGTCATGTGGTTGCCACAGTAAGTATGGTTGAATCCTGTGATACAGGAGATTGTACTATTATCATAGAAGGAGGCTTTGGTGTAGGCAGGGTAACATTGCCAGGGCTGGATCAGCCTGTGGGAAATGCTGCAATCAATCATGTGCCAAGAGAAATGATTGAAAAGGAAGTGCTACAGGTCTGCAAGCTTTTTGATTTCTGTGGAAAGCTTAGTGTAATCATATCTGTTCCTGAAGGGAAAGAGCTTGCCAGTCACACCTTCAATCCTCGTCTTGGAATTGTAGGAGGCATTTCCATACTAGGAACAACAGGTATCGTTGAGCCAATGAGTGCAAAAGCATTGGTGGATACAATAAGAGTTGAGCTTTCCCAGAAGAAAGCATTAGGATTTAAAACTGCCTTCGTAACCCCAGGCAACTACGGCCTGAAATTTATGAAGGATAATTATGACTATGATTTAGATAAAAGTGTAAAGTGTTCCAACTTCATAGGAGAGACTGTAGACATGGTTTGTGAGATGGGCTTTGAAACTCTTGTCATCACAGGTCACATTGGAAAGCTTATTAAGGTAGCTGGCGGCATCATGAATACCCATTCACATGAAGCTGATGCCAGAATGGAAATCCTTTCAGCCTGCGCCATCAAAGCAGGGGCAGACAGCAAGCTTGCCAGAAAAATTCTAGCCTGCCTAAACACTGAAGAAGCACTTCATCACATAGAAGATGCAGGCTTACTTAGACCAACCATGGATATTGTCTTAGAAAGAATTTTATTTTACCTGGATTTTAGAGCTCAAGGTAAAATAAAAATAGATTGTATATTATATTCTAACGAATTTGGATTATTAGCAGAATCCAAAGGCTTCACCCTTAGTAGGGGGAAGCTGTCAGCACAGCTGACTGATGAGGGTATGAACTTATAAATATAAGCTAAGCCTAAAGGCAGAAAGGTGCACCATGCCAAGACTAGACCCAACTCTTAAAAAGTATTCTAGAACTTTAAGAAATGACATGACCAAAGAAGAAAAACACCTTTGGTACGATTATTTAAAAGACTATCCTGTTACAATCAAAAGACAAAAAGTCTTTGAAAAATATATAGTAGATTTTTATTGTGCTAAGGCCAAAATAGGAATAGAACTAGATGGAAGTCAGCATTATGAAAAAGAAGGACATGAAGCTGATTTAGTTAGAGATAAATATTTAGCTGATTTGGGAATAAAGATTTTAAGATATTCTAATTATGATATAAACAATAATTTTGTGGCAGTTTGTGAAGATATAGATGCCAAGATTAAAGAGAGGATTTAATTATGAATAATAATTTACATACACCCTCATCAGTCACCTCCGGTGACAGCTTTTTCTCCGCTACCGCTCCGGTCGGCTCAAGGCAGAGGTCCACTGGACCTCTTTCGCCCCAAAGGGAGAAGCCTTTGGTTTATTTCGTTGGGGCTGGCTGTGGAGCCGCAGATTTAATTACGGTCAGAGGAATGAATTTATTGAAAAGCTGTGATGTGATTGTATATACAGGGTCTTTAGTAAATCCTGAGCTTTTGAATTATGCAAAAAAAGACTGTGAGATTCACAATAGTGCTACTATGACACTTGAAGAGGTGATGATTGTTATGATAGCTGCTGCCAGATTAGGAAAGATGGTAGTCAGACTACACACAGGTGAACCTAGCATATATGGAGCAGTATTGGAGCAGATGCAGATTTTGGAAGCCAATGGAATTCCGTACGAAAGCTGTCCTGGGGTGAGTGCATGCTTTGGAGCAGCGGCTAGCTTAAATCTGGAATACACTTTGCCAGATGTGAGCCAGACACTTATTATCACAAGAATGGCAGGACGCACTGGTGTACCTGAAAAGGAATCCATTGAGAGACTAGCAGTCCACAATGCTTCTATGGCAATCTATTTGAGCAGCGGAATGCTAGAAAAGCTATCCAGAGCATTATGTAACGGTGGTTATTCAAAGGATACTCCAGCAGTCATTGTGTATAAGGCGACCTGGCCGGATGAAGAAAAATATGTATGTACAGTTGGAACACTGGCACAGACTGGTGAGGCCCATGGAATAAAAAACTTAGCAGTGGTACTTGTGGGAGATGTGATTTCCAAGTCTGGATATTCATTGTCAAAACTGTATGATTCTGAATTTGAGACAGGCTATAGAAAGTAAGCCTTTGGAGCATTTATGAATGTAAACTATTTAGTGAGAATTCTATATTTTACAGAGGAAGGAAAAAATACATTTTTAAAACTAAAAGCTGGTATGAATAATTTCTTTTTTGAAGAAAGAAATGAAAAAATACCTCTAAAAACCTTTGTGAAGGACAGCTTTGACAATCATGTACCGCTAATTTTTTTCGGGGCTACAGGAATCGCTGTAAGGTCCATTGCGCCCTTTGTTGAAGATAAGCTTCTAGATATTCCTGTGATAGTGATTGATGAAAAGGGAATAAATGTAATTCCAATTCTTTCCGGGCATTATGGCATGGCAAATGATTTAGCAAGAAAGCTTGCCAGATGCCTTAATGCAAATCCTGTAATTACAACAGCAACTGACATAGAAAATGTATTTGCAATAGATTATTTTGCTGCAAGAAATGGCTTTAGAATTCTAGATAAATCAATGATAAAAGGCGTTTCAAAAAAGCTCCTTTTAAATGAAAGGGTATTCTATAAAAATGAAATTGAAGGGCTTGAATTTATTGATAGTGAGCCTGAAAACATTGAAAAAGCAACAGGTTTCACAAGGCCAGATATAATATTTACAGATGATGATAAATATAATAGTGATGCGCTGATTTTAGTTCCTAAAAGGCTTGTGATTGGTATGGGCTGCAAAAGACAAAAGAGCTTTGAGGAACTTTTGGAATTTTTGCTTGAGGATTATACACTAGAGGAACTTAGAACAAATTTAAAAGCTATTTGTTCCATAGATAAAAAGGCTGACGAAATGGGGCTTTTAAAGCTGGCGGCATTTCTTAATACCCGGTTTGTAACATATTCAAAAGAAGAATTGGAAAAGGTAAAGGGAGATTTTTCAGATTCTGATTTTGTAAGGGAAAGTGTGGGGGTTGGCAATGTGAGTGAACGGGCTGTAGTAAGTGCTAATGCAACTCTCATCACTGAAAAAATAGCAAAAAATGGCATGACAAAAGCCTATGGAATTATAAAGTCAAGGAGAATAAGATGGCAGGAATAATATATATAATTGGCATGGGTCCAGGGGATAGACGCATGATGACTGAGGAAGCCTATAGCTGCATGGAAAAATCGGACGTAATCGTAGGCTATACGGTTTATGTGGATTTGGTTAAATCCTATTTCCCTGATAAAGAAATATTTACAACTCCAATGACTCAGGAACTAGAAAGATGCAGGGCATGCTTTGATTTTGCAGCAGCTGAAAAAAATGTCGCTTTTATCTGCAGTGGTGATGCGGGGGTGTATGGCATGGCTGCACCAATGTTTGAGCTTTTGCCTGAATACGAAAAAAGTATGCAGGATTTTAGTGAAGACAATATAGTTGTGATACCAGGAGTTACAGCAGCTATTTCAGGGGCTGCTGTTTTAGGAGCACCTATAAACCATGATTTTTGTGTAATCAGTTTGAGTGATTTACTAACACCCTGGGAAGTCATTGAAAATCGTCTAAGGGCGGCAATTGCAGGAGATTTTGCCATTGTTTTATATAATCCTTCAAGCAAAAAAAGAAAGGATTATTTAAAGAAAGCCTGTGAAATAATGTTAGATGCTGGAGCGAAAAAGGATAGAGCTTGTGGCTATGTAGAAAATATCGGAAGGGTGGGGACAAACTCCACAGTACTTTCTTTGGAAGAACTGCAAGAGGCTCAGGTGAATATGTTTACCACGGTCTTTATTGGAAATTCTAAAAGTGAAATTATAAATGGAAAGCTCGTTACAAAAAGAGGATATCAGATTTGAAAAAAGCAGTTATCTTTGGTGGAACTACAGAAGGACGGCAGCTTGCCCAGGCTTTAGCTGAAGCAGGTGTTCGTGTGGTTTATTGTGTTGCAACAGAATATGGTAAAGAGACCTTAATTGATAATACTAATATCGACACAAGGGTAGGCAGACTAAATTCTCATGAAATGGCAAAGCTTTTTATGACTGAGGCACCTGACGCGGTAGTTGATGTGACTCATCCATTTGCTGAGGTTGTAAAAAAGGAAATTGATAATGCCCTGTTCCTTTATGATAGTGTGCCATTTTTTAGGGTGAGTAGGCAAAAAGCTGAAATAGATTACAGTGATTGCAAGGTTTTTGAAAATGTGAATGACTGTGTAAAGGCACTTGAAAGAACATCTGGAACCATATTTCTTACAACAGGTAGTAAATTACTTCCTGTCTTTTGCCAAAACCCAAGGCTGAAGGAACGACTTATCGTAAGGGTAATTCCAAGTGTTGAGAGCTTGAAGATATGTGGGGAAAATGGTCTGACAGGAAAGCAGATAATAGCTATGCAAGGACCTTTTTCCACTGCCATGAATAGAGTTCAGCTAAGGGACTCAAAGGCAGCTATAATGGTGCTTAAAGACAGCGGAGAAGCTAGCGGAGAAGTGGAGAGGATAAATGCTGCTAAACTAGAAGGTGTGGAATGCTTTGTTCTAAGACGCCCTGATGCATATAAGGACACCTTATCTTTGCCTCAAGCTATGGAAAAACTAAAGGTTTTATTTAACATAGAAGATGAAACAGAATTTCCAAGGGAAAGCTTTAGGGGATTTAAATATGAAATCACTATAGCTGGCTTTGGAATGGGGTTTGGTTCTATCACCAGTGAAGTGTCAAAAAAAATTGAGGAAGCAGATATTATATTTGGAGCACCGAGGATGCTGGCAGCACTAAATTGTAAAGCAAAAAAATATCCTTACTATTTAGCCAAGGATATTATGCCAGTGTTGGAAGAGATGGCGGCTGAAAGGATATATAAAAATCAAAGTGCAGTGATTTTATTTTCAGGTGATACAAGCTTTTACAGTGGTGCAAAAAAACTAGTAGAGCAATTAAAAAATGACAATCGTTTTAAAGTGACAGTATTGCCTGGAATCTCATCTGTAAGTGCATTGGCAGCAAAATGCTTCGAAAGTACTGATGATGCAGTTATTATCAGTACCCATGGTGTAAATAAAGATATTTGGTATCCAAGGCTTTTGGAATTTGCTAAATACGAAAGCAAGATTTTTGTGTTGACGTCTGGTGCTAAGGATGTGAGAGAAATTGGAGAAATGCTTTTGTCACTAGAAGAGAAGTATGATATAAAGTATGAAATCCTGGCAGGATTTAATCTATACATGGATGAAAGGCTTATGACTATCTCTGCCACTAAATGCGCACAGCTAGGTGAAGAAGGCTTGTGTACACTTTTGATAAAGAATAAAAAGCCTCTGTTAAAAACAATCACTCCTGGCTTAAAAGATGATTTGTTTTTACGTAACAAAACTCCTATGTCAAAGGAAGAGATAAGGGCACTTTCCATATGCAAGCTGGGTGTGACAAAAAATGCCATTATATATGATATAGGAAGTGGAAGTGGGTCTGTTTCTGTGGAACTAGGGATTTTGTCTCCTACTGTATCCGTATATGCGATAGAGTTTAAAGAAGAGGCATGTCAGTTAATACAGGAAAATATTGAAAAGTATTCCTTAAAAAATGTTCATTTGATAGAGGGGGTTGCTCCAGAAGCCTTAGAAGATTTACCAGCACCTACCCATGTATTTGTTGGTGGCAGCGGCGGTAGGTTAGAAGAAATTCTAAAAGCAATCAAACTAAGAAATACTAGCACAAGAGTAGTTGTAAATGCAGTAACTATTGAAACTATCGCAGAACTAAATCGAATATTAAAGGATTTTGAAATCACTGATGCGGATACATCGCTTGTGTCTATCAGCAAGGCAAAAAGTGTTGGAGAATATAATATTTTACAGGCTCAAAACCCTGTGTATGTGGTTTCTTTTAACTTGTAAGATGTTATATCAGGAGATGAAATGAAAATACCAAGGATAATGATTGCAGCCACTGGAAGTGGAACTGGCAAAACTACTATTACATGTGCAGTTTTATCAACACTTAAAGCAAGGGGGATTAGTCCCTGTAGCTTCAAATGCGGACCAGATTACATAGACCCCATGTTTCATCGCACGGTGCTGGGGGTGGACGCTGGCAATTTAGACACTTTTTTTACTGATGATGAAATGACAAAATCATTATTTTTAACAGAGTGTTCAGGAGATATGGCAATCATTGAAGGTGTGATGGGACTATATGACGGAGTTGGTGGAATAGAAATGGCTGGCTCCTCCTACGATTTAGCCAGTGTATTGATGACACCTATTATACTTGTAGTAAATGCAAGAGGTATGGGTAAATCGATTCTTGCTGAAATAAAGGGGTTTCTGGATTTTGATGAATTTCATTTAATTAAGGGAGTCATACTGAATAGAGTTTCTAAAAGCTTTGGAAATACACTAAAAGCCTTGATTGAAAAAGAGCTTCAAATAAAAGTAATAGGAACTTTGGAAAATAATACAGATATATCAATTGACAGCAGACATTTAGGACTTGTGATGCCAAATGAGATAGAGCACATAAAAGAAAAACTGGAAATAGCAAGGAATATGGTGGAAGACAGTCTGGATTTTGATGAGCTTATCAGGATAGGAAATAGTGCAGAACCTTTGTCAGGAAAAAAGCTAAATTCATTGACTGCTGATGGAGAGCATATAAAGCTGGCAGTTGCCAGGGATGAAGCATTTTGTTTTTACTACAAGGAAAACATCAACATGCTAAAAAATTATGGGGTAGACATTGAATATTTTTCCCCGATTCATGATAAAAAACTTCCTAAAGAAATAAATGGATTGCTCCTTGGGGGAGGCTATCCTGAATATTATTTGAAGGAACTTGAGGGCAACATAAGTATGAGACAGGACATTCTAGAAGCTATGGAAAATAACCTGCCTGTCTTGGCTGAATGCGGTGGTTTTATGTACCTTATGGATTCTATTTTGGATAGAAATGGTATTTCCTATAAAATGGTTGGAGCACTTAATGGAACATCTGAATGGAAAGGTAAGCTAGTTCGCTTCGGATATGTTACAATAGAAATAGATAATGAAATGGTTAAAGGTCATGAATTTCATTATTTTGATTCAGACAATAATGGGGAAGCAGTGGTTCTAACAAAGCCAAGCACAGGAAAAAGTACAAAGGGGATGCATTTCATAAATGATTCATATATAGGTTATCCTCATTTGTATTATCCTTCTTCTAAGACTTTTGTAAAAAAATACGTGGAGGCAATGAGGCACTATGGAATACAAAAGATTTCTATTTGATGATATTTTAGAAAATAAACTGAAGGTTGAGCCAGTTGATAAGGAGCAGATTGATAGTATCAAAAGACAGTGGGACAAGATAGCCAAGCCTATAGATAGCTTTGGCAAATACGAAGAGTTTCATTCTAAAATTGCCGCTATCCAGGGCTATGAAGCTCCAGATTTGTATCACATGAGACTTATTGTCTGCTGTGGAGATCATGGAATTGTGGAAGAGGGAATTAGTCAGGCAGACCAGGATGTGACCAGGATATGCGCCACAAATATTGGCAAAGGAATAACAACAGCTGGAGTCTTGGCAAGAAACCTGGGGATAGATATTTTGGCTGTGGACGTGGGGATTAATGCACCTACGGAAGTGCCATACACATTGAATCGTAGAGTAAAATATGGAACCTGCAATTTCTTAAAGCAGCCAGCTATGTCTGTGGAAGAGTTTTCACGAGCAGTACAGGTAGGCATGGATTTGGTGAAGGATAGCAAGGAAAATGGCTATAATGTACTTCTTGTTGGGGAGATGGGCATAGGCAACACCACATCAGCTTCAGTGGTAGCAGGTTATCTGTTGGATTTGAATGCTGAGGCTGTAACAGGTAGGGGTGCTGGTCTTGATGATGAAGGCTTTTCTAAAAAGAGAGCAGTAGTTGCAATGGCACTTTCTATGTATAGTGGGTTATCGCCAATAGAGATATGCAGCAATTTTGGCGGACTAGAGCTGGCGGCAATGACTGGAGTCATTTTAGGAGGCGCTTTATACAGAGTACCTGTAATATTAGATGGAATGCTTAGCCTGGTTTCCGCTGTGGTGGCTGACCGATTACTGGAAAATACAAAAGACTTTTTGATACCTTCTCATGTGAGCAAGGAGCCTGTTTCACGAAAGCTTTTAAGCAAACTTTCTTTAGAGCCAGTGCTTGATGCTAATATGGCAGTAGGTGAAGGGGCAGGAGCTGTAATGATGGCATCAACCCTTAGAATGGCAGATATAGTATTTCATGATGCATTAAAATTTAGTGATTCCGGTGTTGAGCAATACGAAAACTTCAATTTAAGACTATGATTACATTGATTTATGGAGGAAGTGGCAGTGGGAAATCTGCATTTGCGGAAGATTATGTTTTAAATACTCACATAATAAACAGATTTTACCTGGCTACAATGATGTCCTCTGATGAAGAAAGTAAAAACAGAATACAAAGGCACAGAAAACTTAGGGATGGAAAGGGCTTTGTGACCTTAGAGCATGGTACTGATATCGTAAATGCGATAACAGAGATTGAGAGTATCTCAACGGGTGAATTCAGTACGTATTCAAATGATGAAAGTATTGTTTTGCTGGAATGTATGTCTAATCTGGTGGCTAATGAGATGTTTGCAGACGGCAGGATGTGTTCTGCCGGTGAATGCGCAGATAAGATTTTAACTGATATAAAGAAGCTAAATGAGTGTGTCACAAGGCTTGTGGTTGTGACAAATAATATCTTCGAGGATGGCAAGTCTTATGATGAAGGAACAAAGGAATATATGCGCTCACTTGGAAAAATAAATTTAAAGCTTAGGGAAATGGCACATGAAACCTATGAAGTAGTGGTTGGGATTGGAATAAAAATATGAGAATAATTAAGTCTATAATAGTTGCATTTTCCATGTATTCAAGAATCCCTATGCCAGGCTTTAAATGGGAATCAGATGATATGAAGTATCACTTTATTTTTTTTCCGTGGATTGGCGGCGTGATTTTGGCATTAGAATATGCCCTAAGGATTTTTGTTAAACACTACAATATTCCAACTATCGTATTTACGTTTTTGACAGTGGTAATTCCCCTTATAATTACAGGTGGGTTTCACCTGGATGGATATTTGGACACGGTAGATGCGCTGTCATCCTACCAGAGTAAGGAAAAGCGACTGGAAATTTTAAAGGATCCCCACATTGGGGCGTTTTCAATAATAGGACTTGTGATATATGGCTTACTGTTGATTTCCTCTATTTATGTGATGGATGACAAAGCATTTTTGGCGTGGTCAATCATGTTTTTTGAGTCCAGGGCAATTAGTGGAATATGTGGTATTAAATATAAAAAAGCCAAGGAGCAAGGTCTTTTAAACACGGAGGCAAACACAGCCAGTGAAAAAACAGTAGTGCTTTTCCTGGCACTGGAATTTTTAGTTGTAGCATTTTTAGCTGGAATTTATTTACAGTATGTATGGACTGTCGCTCTTATTTCCTTGTTGTTAGTTGTTATATATTATTTTTACATGTCACATGCAAAATTCGGTGGTGTGACGGGAGATTTGGCAGGTTGGTTTGTTTGCATGGCAGAGCTTATGTGTGCCATCGCGGTTGCATTATATTCGGTAATAGTATGATTTTAATAATTGGTGGAAGTTATCAGGGAAAAACTAAATATGCCTACAGTGCTTTTCCAGAGGCGAGGTTTCTAAATCAGGTTCATCTTTTCATAAAAAAAAGGATAGAAGAGGGGAAAACCGAAAATGAGATATTAGCTGAGATAAGAGCTATCGTGAAGGATGATGAATGGGTACTCATAGCTGATGACATTGGAAATGGTGTAGTACCTATTGATTTGACTGAACGCAAGTGGAGAGAAGCATGCGGACGGATATTGATAGAGCTTGCAAAGGATTCAAAGGAAGTGTATAGAGTTATACTGGGGATAGGACAAAGGATTAAATAATGGATAAGACTATCACTTTAATCCGACATGGAAAAACAGCTGGTAATATCGAAAAAAGATACATTGGAGTTACTGATGAGCAGTTGTGCTTATCTGGAGAAGATGAAATAAAAATGCGTCATTATCCAAGTGCTGATATTGTATTTTCCAGCCCATTGGCTAGATGTGTTAGGACTGGAGAAATCATATACCCCCATAGCCACATTATTATAATAGATGAGCTGCGGGAAACAGATTTTGGAAATTTTGAGGGGAAAAATTATTTAGAACTGTCAAAGGACAGAGGTTATATTGAATGGATTCAATCTGGTGGATTGGCACCTTTTCCAGGGGGAGAAAGCAGAGAACAGGCAAGTAAACGAGTTATGAGTGGGTTCAAAAAACTTATAGAGATGTCTGGAGAAAAAAAGCATATATCTGCCATTGTGCATGGGGGCACTATAATGTCTATTCTTTGCACTTTGTTTGAGGGGGATTATTATTCATATCATGTAGAAAATGGTGAGGGATATACATTTGATTTATCATCTAACGGCCTTTTTCATGGGCTACGTACTAGATCTTTTCTTAGGTGATCCCTTTGGTGGATTTCATCCAGTTGTTTGGATTGGAAAACTGATTTCAAAGCTTACTGATAAGCTGCTTAACACCAAAGACACACCAGTTATAAAAAGGAAAAAAGGATTATTATTAGTTGTTATCGTGATTGTAGTTTCTAGTGCGATAACAGCTTTAATTTTGTTTGTTGCATACACAATTAATTCAATATTTGGAATTATAATAGAGGCTGTAATAACCTACCAATGTCTTGCTACTAAAAGTCTTTATAATGAGAGCATGAAGGTGTATTTTGCTGAAAGAGACAATGGTATTGACCTCGGGCGAAAGGCGGTAGCAATGATTGTAGGGCGAGACACAGCGGTCTTAGATGAGACAGGTGTGATCAAAGCCACAGTTGAAACAATTGCTGAAAATACATCTGATGGGGTGATTGCGCCTTTAATATACTTGGCAATAGGCGGACCTACACTTGGTATATGCTATAAGGCCATAAATACCATGGATTCCATGATAGGTTATAAAAATGATATATATCTGGATTTTGGAAGATACGCTGCAAAGCTGGACGATATAGTGAATTTTATTCCTGCCAGAATCAGTGCCATTCTGATGCTTATAAGCTGCCTTTTTCTAGGTAAAGGTTTTAGTGCAAAAAATGCCTATCGTATTTTTAAACGAGATAGATTTAATCATGCAAGTCCAAATTCAGCCCAGACTGAAAGCGTATGTGCGGGGGCTCTTTCATTGCAATTGGCAGGTCCTGCAAGCTACTTTGGAAAAATGGTAGATAAACCTTTTATTGGTGATGATATTAGACCTATAGAGCTAGATGATATTATAAGAGCTAATAAAATGATGATTTTTACTTCGGCTTTATGTGAGCTGATTTGTTTAGTTTTAATTATTCTTATTATGTGAGGTGTATATTATGCACGGCGGTGATATTTACAGAAACAGTATTCATTTTGATTTTTCAGTAAATCTAAACCCTTTAGGAGTGCCACCAGAAGTTCAATGGGTGCTTACTGAGGCTGCTTTGCATGCAAATAAATATCCTGATATTTTACATGAACAGCTGATAGGGGACACAGCGAACATTTTTGGTGTACTGGAGGATGAAATTGTATATGGAAACGGCGCATCGGAAATAATCATGGCTGTTTGCCATGCCCTAAATCCTAGAAAAGCAATGCTGGTTGCACCATGTTTTTCTGGTTATGAATATTGCATTACAGGTGGCTGCAGCAAATGTGACATTGTCTATTTCGCCTTAAAGGAGTCTGAGGATTTTAGACTGACTGAGGACATTATAGATTCCATAAAAGCAGAAAAACCACAGATTATGTTTTTGACAAATCCCAACAATCCAAATGGGCTTTTAATAGAAAAAGATTTGTTGGAAAAAATAGTATCGGCTTGTGAGAGTGTGGGCTGCACGATAGTTTTAGATGAATGCTTTTTGCCGCTTACTGGTAGAGAAAAGGAGCTTTCATTGGCATATAATGTGCGAAAATACAAATCCTTAATAGTGCTAAGAGCATTCACAAAAACCTTTGCTATTCCAGGGGTCAGGATTGGGTATGCCATCTGCTCAAAAAAGCAGCTGGCGGACAAAATAAAGGCTCATCTTCCAGAGTGGAACCTGTCTATATTTGCTCAAATGGCTGGAGTGGAATGTTTGAAGCATATGGATTATGTGGCAGATTCCATACGAACCATCAATTCTGAAAGGAAAAGCCTTATAAATGGTCTTAAGGAATTAGGGTTAAAGGTTTATCCTTCTGATGCAAATTATGTCTTATTTAAAAGCAATAAAACTGATTTGGCGGAGCAACTGCTGGAATACTCAATATTAATTAGAGATTGTCGAGATTACCCAGGACTTGATGCAGGCTTTTATCGAGTGGCTGTAAAACTGAATAATGAAAACAGCGGATTGTTAACAGCAATTGAAAATATTATACGAGGAGAATAGCATTATGAAACTAGGAATTGTTGGAAATGGAGTAATCGTTCAGGAGATTCTTACATTTATTGATGAGATTGGTTTTGATGAGATTTATATTTGTGGCAGGAAGGCTAGTGAGGATAAGTTAAATGCC
>CAMNPQ010000019.1 GCA_946548305.1 uncultured Pseudobutyrivibrio sp. | reverse complement strand
GTTACGATGGGATTTGCGTTGCTAGATATGGTGGTGATGAATTTGTTGTCATTTATGAGGGGCTGTCTAAAGAGATGGTGGAAGCCAAGGCAAATGAATTGAGGGATATGATTTATGATGCCAATGTAGAACACAAATTTTCATTGACAGATGACAGAGTGACAATATCTCAAGGTATATGTTATGGAGTTCCAGAGAGAGATGACAGCATGTTCGCATATCTACAGAAGGCAGACAATATGCTATATGAAGTAAAACAAAAGAGCAGAAATGCAATTCGTATCAGTAATGCGTCTGAAGCTTAGCTTTCTGCTACTTAAATAATAATAAGGGATAATAAAATGAAAATCGTAAAAAGAATTTTTTTAGATGATGTTGTAGGGCTGATAAAAAACTTTTTTGCATTGGTAATTGTGTTGGGGATTTGTTTTTTACCAGCTTTGTACGCATGGTTTAATATATATTCAAATTGGGATCCTTATGGTAATACCGGTGCTTTAAAATTTGCAGCAGTATCACTTGATGAGGGATATACTGATGAGGATGGCGAATATCATAACCAGGGTGATACAATCATCGAAAATCTACATGAAAATACAGCGGTTGACTGGCAGTTTGTGGAAAATGCAAATGATGCAGTAGATGGAGTATATAGTGGGGAGTACTATGCAGCTGTAGTAGTAGATAAAGATTTTACCTACAACATGTACAATGTTCTTACAGAAGAGGTTGATAGACCTGTTCTACATTTCTACGAAAATCAAAAGAAAAATCCAGTTGCAACAAAAATTTCCGATACAGTTGTACAAACCCTACAAAACAATATCAACGTAGCTTTTACAGAGGTGGTAGTAAGTAGGGTTTTCTCCAGTGCTTCAGATGTGTCTCAGGATATTGAAAATGAGGGCGGTGTTGATGAAGTCCTAGAAAAGCTTAGAGATTTAAGCTCAGACCTAACCACCTATCAGAATGCCTTAACAAAAATTATTGAAAATGATGCCCAGTTAAAAGAAGCACTTGAAGTGGCAGAGACTGATGTCAATAATATCAAGAATCAAACTAAAAGCAGTGCTGATGCTATAAAAAATTCAAAGACTGTAAGTGATACAGCAAAAACCACATTAAATGGATATACGGATGATGTCAATTCAATGCTAAGTCTCATATCAAATGAGATAGACAGTATTGATTCTGATATTACAAAAGCTATGGAGGCTACTAGCGTAGAGGAAATAGCTGACAATATAGAAAACAGTGTTATTAAACTTGTGCAGGTAAAGGATTATATTAGCAAGCTTACTATCAAAGAGGTATTAAAAAACGAGTTGCTTGCACATATTGAGAGCTTAGAAAACAACCTTAGGGAATATGGATTAGGAAGAATATTAGATATTGCCAAAAGAGGAATAGAGGCAAAACAAACTGTAGAAGAAATTAAAAAAGAGATAAAAAGAGAAGTAGCTATTGAAATTGTAGATGAATTAAAACCTCAGTATAAAATCGGGGAAGACATAGTTAAGACAGGGGAAGATTTAAAAGCAATAGCAGGTTATTCAAAAGAAAAAATAGATGTAATTAAGGAATTATATAATTCTAAAGTCGCACAAAATGTGGATGAGACATTAGGAGAATTATCAAATACCTTAGATAATGCTAATAAGCTTTTAAATTCTTTATCTGATACCTTTGGAAATTTGTCCACTATGTTCGTTGCTATAGGAAATACGGTTGAAGCAGCAGATACAAGTATAGAAAAAACAAATGAAGCCATTGTATATGTAAACGGTAGATTGATTGAAGTAATAAATGAGACGGAAAAAGCTGGTACAAATGAAAAGCTACAAGTGCTGGTAAATGCTTTAGCAGGTGACCCTACACTTTATGGAAAATTCTTTTCTACTCCAGTTGAAGTAACAACAGAAGCTGTTTACCCAATTGAGAATTATGGTTCGGCTGTAGCACCATTTTACTCAACCTTGGCATTCTGGGTAGGTGCTTTAATACTTACAGCAATAATAAAGGTAAAGCCAGATAAAAGTAAATATCCAGGAGCGTCTCAGAGACAATTATATTTTGGAAGATATGCCCTTTATTGGGTATTAGGACAAATACAAGCTGTCATCATAGTCGCAGGAGACATTTTACTACTGAAAATACAATGTATTCATCCATGGCTTTTTGTACTGGCAGGCTCTGTGATTGCTACTACTTTTACACTTTTAATATACTCTCTGGTAGTTACATGGGGTGATGCAGGAAAAGCATTAGCTGTTGTGTTGGTTGTTATCCAGATAGCAGGTAGTTCTGGAACCTATCCTATTGAACTCTTGCCAGACTTTTTTAAGAAGGTGTATATCTTTTTCCCATTCCCATATGGAATTAATGCAATAAGAGAGTGCTTATGTGGAACCTATAAACTTGATTACCTAAAATACCTGGGTACATTAATAATATTCATGATAGTTTCTTTAGTAATAGGATTGTTAATCAGAATACCATTTGAATCTATCAATCACTATATGGAAGAAAGAATGGAAGACACCGAGATGATGTAGGATTAAACTAATCATCAAGATTAGTTTAATCCGTAGATGGCAATTATTTTGCGCAAGCAAAATGATTGTCCTGCGAAGCAGGATTTAAATGCAGCTTACATTGGCTGCATTTAAACCTTAAACTAATCATCAAGATTAGTTTAATCCTATAGACTAATCACTAGGATTAGGAGATATTATGGAAAAAGAAATATTTTATGAAAAATTTTTAGAATTGCAGCAGCAAATACACCAGAAAAATCAAAAAAAGATAAGGGTAGGCTTAAAGGTAAACATTATATTACCTTTAGTATTTTTAATTATCAGTTTTATTTCAAACCGCTCAAAGCTGGTATTTTTAGTACTTTGGATAGTTTCATTGTTTGGAATAGCCTTTTATTTGTTATATGTGGAATATATGGATTTCAAGCTTCAAGAACAGTTGATGGAGCTTGGAATCATGGAAAAAGAGGCTGAAGCCCAGGCTTTAATAGGCAAAGAAGTAATTCAAAGCATTGATGATATTAATAATGCCAGAAATGAAATGGTAAAGGACCTGAAAGATTTTAGGAAAGAAATAAAATCAGATATACATGCAATGGGAGATAAGCTGAAAAGATGAAGAATATAATAAAAATAATCGTTTCAGATATAAAAAGATTATCAGTCAATGTGGTGGCAATGGTTGTAATTATAGGTTTGACAGTAATTCCATGCCTATATGCCTGGTTTAATATCCTGTCAAATTGGGATCCTTACGGGGAAAGTGCAACATCAAATCTTCAGGTAGCAGTGGCTTCCTCTGACCAGGGTATAGTAGTTGGAAATATTGAGCTGAATATTGGAGATATAATTATCAGTAACCTAAAGGAAAATAAAACCATAGGCTGGATTTTCACAGATACAGAAAATGAGGCTATTGATGGGGTTTACTCTGGGGATTATTATGCTGCAATAGTCATTGATGAAGAATTCAGTTCTAATATGATTAGTTTTCTAAGCGGCGAAATAGAAAATCCAAAGATTGTATATTATGAAAATGAAAAAAAGAATGCTATAGCTCCAAAAATCACTTCAAAAGTAAAGACAACAATAGAGCGAGAGGTGGATCATGCTTTTGTAAGCACCATTGCGGAATCCTTGCTTAAAGGTGGGGAATATTTTGCCACATTAGACGAGGAAGGAAATATCACTGGACAGGGTATAAACAAACTTGAAAGATTAGACAGTGATATTAATGGAGTAATTGTTTTACTGGACTCTTATATAGCCTTGATGAATTCAACTGAGGAAATATCTAAGGCTGGTGAATCTATTTCGGATAGCGCAAATTCAATAACAGAGCTTGCGAAGGATATGGCAAATTCAGCGGAGACTGGAGCTGATGAAGCAAGGGGCAAGATACAAAAGGTAAAAGATAAAACTGATGACAAGATGTCTAATTTAAATTCAGATATGGATTACTTAGAGACGGTGCTTGTTACAGTTGAAAATGAATTAAAGAATTTGGCAGCTAATCATGAGAAAAAGATAGAGGATATACATTTTAAAGATTATGCCACATTGTTGATTGATACCTGGAATCGAGCATATCCAGTGCTAACAAGCTTTATGGATTCCGAGGAGAATTTATCAAATTTTTCAGATTTAAATGACAAAATCAATGCTGTTAATAATGATTTGGAGAGTTTACAAAATTCAATCAATGAGAAAAAAGCTGACATAGAGTCTGCTAAAGAAAAAACACAATCAGATATAAGAGCTACAGTAGAAGCCATAGATAATGTCAGGCGTCAGTATCCTGATGTGCTGTCTCCCCTGGCACAGGATGCCATTAATACCACTGCTAAATCTGTGGAGGAAATAGAAAAACTCCTTAATTACAGTGCTACAAGTATAGATTTGGTGGCAGATAGCCTGGACAATTATTCAGTAATAATGGATAAGTCCAAGGAATCTTTAGTTAAAGCGAGAGATGAGGCTGTGGAAATGGAAAGACAGCTTTCATCTTTAATAGCTGAAATAAAAAGTATCAGTGGAAACGAAGCATATCAAAAGATTATGGAGCTGCTTAAATCTGACCCAGAATTACTATCAGAATTTATAAGTAGTCCAGTAGAAATCAGCGACGAATATGTGTACCCGGTAGAGAATAATGGTTCTATGACAGCCCCATTTTATATAGTGCTGTCTATATGGGTAGGCGCGCTAATTATGTCTACAATACTTAAGACTACCATAAAAAATAAAGAAGGCTTGAATAATCTTAAGAACTGGCAATGCTTTTTGGGAAGATATTTTGTGACATTTATGATTGGACAAACCCAGACAATAATAACAGTTCTAGGAGCATTTTTGTTTGTAGGAATACAGTGTGAGCATCCATTTTATTTTTGGTTGGCATGCGCTTGGACTTCCCTTATATATTCATTGCTACTATATTCATTTACTTATTCTTTTGGAAACGTGGGTGAGGCTTTATCTGTAATACTTATGGTTATTCAGGTGGCAGGAGCAGGCGGTACATTTCCAATTGAAGTTTTACCAAAGGTGTTCCAGATATTGTATAAATTTATGCCATTTAATTATTCTATGAATGCCTTAAGAGAGTGTATAGCAGGTTTTTATGGCTCTACATATAAAAACTGTATGCTTATACTGGTGATTTACGCTGTAGTTGCAATGTTTGTTGGAATAGTGCTGTATCACCCATTTAAAATAATAAATGAAAAAATTGAGAACAGTAAGGAAAAATCAGGTATTTTGATATAAAATAAAGGCAGGGCAACCTGCCTTTTAATATTTGTAGCGGGAGGTTTATATGAGAGATATTGAGTGGGTTAAGGAATCAGTTTTTTATCACATCTATCCATTAGGTGCTTTTGGATGTCCAAGGGAGAACAAGGGTATAGAAACATCGGGGCACAGGATTCTTACATTGATTGAATGGATTCCTCATTTAAAAGAAATTGGGGTTAATGCCTTGTATCTAGGTCCAATTTTGGAATCATTGACACATGGCTATGACACTACCGATTATTATAAAATTGATAGTCGCCTGGGAACGAATGATGATTTTAAAAAAGTAGTTAAGGAATGTCATGCCAATGGAATTAAAGTAGTTCTTGATGGTGTATTCAATCATGTTGGCAGAGGGCATGTAGCTTTCGTTGATGTTTTGAAAAACAGAGATAAATCCCCATATAAGGATTGGATTGCAGGATTAAATTTAGGCGGAAATAATTGGCACAATGATGGATTGTCCTACGAGTGCTGGTCTGGAGCGGAAGAACTTGTAAAGTTGAATCATTGGTGCGAGGCTGTGGATAACCATATATTAAATGCCGTAGGTATGTGGATAGACGAGTTCGATATTGATGGTCTCAGGCTAGATGCTGCAGATTGCATTGAAAGAGGTTTCTTCAAGCGACTAAAGGCATTCACTGAAAACAAGAAAGCCAGCTTTTGGTTAATGGGTGAAATCATTCATGGGGATTATAACATTTATGTTAATGAGGAGATGCTAGATGCAGTTACAAACTATGAATGCTGGAAGGGCATATATTCTAGCCACAATGACCACAATTATTTTGAGATAAACTATGCAATGAAGCGTCAATGGGGGCAAGGAGGATTATATTCAGGAAAATATCTATACAATTTTGTAGATAACCATGATGTAAATAGAATTGCAACATTGTTAAAGGATAAGGAAAATATATATCCTACCTATACATTATTGTTTACAATGCCAGGTATTCCATCAATTTATTATGGCAGTGAGTGGGGCATTGAAGGTGATAAGACAAAAGGTGACGGGGACTATGCTCTTCGCCCACAAATAGATATTGAAAAAATGAGTAATCCGGATTTGCTAGAGCATATAAAGACCTTGGCAGATATTAGGAAGACTTCAAATCCTTTAAAACAGGGAATATACGAAGAAGTACAGGTAAGAAATGAAACACTTGTATTTGCAAGAGTTTTAGGGGATGAATATGTGATAGTGGCTTTAAACAATACGGCAGAAAAAAAACCTCTAAACTTTGATTTTAGAGGTCAACATTTCGATATTGAACTAGAGCCACATGGAAGCAAAATTTTAAAATAATCAGTTGTCTGCCAAATAAGCAAACATGCAATGATCCAGGCGTTCTCCGCCGATAATTATTTTATCCCGGAGAATGCCTTCGTATTTAAAGCCCAGCTTTTCAACCATGTGAATTGAAGGTTCATTGTCTGGTAAAATCAAAGCTTCAAAACGATGTATTCCAAGTTCATCTGCCAATACAGGAATAGTTGCTTTGATAGCTTCGCTGCAAAAGCCTTTATTCGTAAAATCCCTGTCCATTTTATATCCAATAGTGCAGCTTTGATATATTGGGCGCAAAATATTTCTGTAGCTGACAGTACCAATGATTTGTGAAGGATTATTTTTTTCAAAAATCCAATACCTTATCATCATAAGTCTTAGAATGCTTTTATGCTCAAATTCAAGTATTTTCTCCTGATGTGCTAATGTATAGAAATCATCACCTATAACTGGTTCGTATTTTTCGAAAATATCTTTATTTTTCTTATAAAATTTCAAAACCATAGGTGCAGCTTCTGGACCTAATATTTTCAATTCCAAGCGTTCTGTCTTAAGTTCAAATATCATAATATCTCCTGTCTTTTTAAGCTAATCAATCCCTCTAAGATTTGTATTTGGAATAAATGGTTTTAATAGCTCTACAAAGCTATTTAATGTCTCCATGCTATGGGGAGAAAAAATAGGGTTTATAACCTGTGGAGATTCCTTATAGCTTTGCAGGTAGTAAGCCTTAGCTCCAGTCAACCATTCACCCATTGAAAGAATATCTGTAGAATCGTGACATTCCTTCATGATAGTAGTTCTAAATTCGTAATCAACTTTATTTTTTAATAAAAGAGAAACAGATTCTTCAATAGGTGCTATATCAAATTGAGGCATACAAGCTATCTCATTATATTTTTCCTTGGAATTTTTAATATCCATGGCAATATAGTCAACCAGATTATTGTCTATAAGGTATTCCAGCATTTTAGGATTGGTCCCGTTTGAGTCCAATTTGACAAGTAGACCTAAATCTTTGATTTTTTTTATAAATTCAGGCAAATCCTTGTGTAATGTGGGTTCTCCTCCAGTGATACATACACCGTCTAAAATTTTCTTTTTTTTATATAAATGTTCAAATATTTCTTCCTCAGAATATTTTATTACATCAGGCGGAGGTATGACTAATTCGCTATTATGACAATAGGGACATTTAAAATTACATCCTCCAGTAAAAATAGTTGAGGCAACTTTACCTGGAAAGTCCAAAAGAGTTGTTTTTTGTAATCCTAATATAAGCATAGCCGTTTCTTTCTTTTTATATATAAAAGTGTTATAAATAAAATAGTGAATTTTAGAGATATTTGCTATTTTCTACACTTGAAGTATAGCAAAACAGGAGGGGAAAATCTATGATGTCAAAAGAGGAGCGAGAAGAGAAGCGCATTGCAAAACTTGCTGAAAAAGAAGAAAAGCGAAATCTTAAAATATATGAGAAATATATGGAGCAAGCTCTAAAAGAGGCAAAAAAAGCCTATGACATCAATGAGGTACCTATAGGATGTGTTATCGTTCAGGACGATAAGATAATTGCCAGGGGTTACAACAGAAGAAATACCGATAAAAGTGTTTTAGCCCATGCAGAGATAGCTGCCATTTCTGAGGCATGCAAAAAAACTGGAGATTGGAGACTGGAGGATTGCACATTGTATGTGACATTAGAGCCATGTCAAATGTGTGCAGGAGCGATTGTTCAGGCAAGGATTCCAAAGGTTGTTGTGGGTGCCATGAATCCCAAGGCAGGATGCGCAGGCTCAATTATAAATATTTTGAATATGCAGCAGTTCAACCATCAGTGTGAGGTGGAGACAGGCATAATGAAAGAAAAATGCACAGAAATGATGACGAAATTTTTTGAAGAGCTTAGAGAACAGAAAAATCAAATTATGTAAAGCCTAAAATATTGACAAAGGAGTCCTTATTAGCTTAAAATAAGGACTCCGAGCAATATAAAAAGATATTATTTGGCGGTCGCTTTGTTAGAATGTTGAGCTTTGGGTCCTACGTAATGGACACCTACGAACCGTGTCAGGGCAGGAATGCAGCAGCACTAAGTAGGAGCGTTCATCTGACGTGGGGTTGCCTGGAGGGAGTTCTGACAAAGCGGCTACCAAATGGTATCTTATGATTGACTCGGTATTTTTATATAAGCAATTATATTAACGAGAGGTAGAAAATGGGTGCACAAGACAGAACTGAAAAAGTTTTACGAGACATGCATGTGCTTTTCTCAAAGGCTCAGCCCTATGAAGGAAGTACAAGAAATGTGGTCGTAGATAAAAATGCTATGATGGATCTTTTAAAAGAGTTGAACGAGTGCATGTATGATATGATGGAGGAGTATGAGCTTACCGTTAAAAGCCGTGATAAGGCCAATCGTGAAATGCAAAAGCAGGGAGACGACATAGTCTTTGATGCTACTCGAAAGGCAGAGGATATATATGCAGCCTCATTGATGTATACAGATAGTGCATTGGATTCAATTCAAAATATTATTAAGGAATCCCAGGAATCCATTGAAAAGATATATGAGGATGCTGCAAAAAAAATAAAAAATGAGGCAAAGGCTGTTAAGACAAATCAGCTTGAATTAAAGAGTCATCTAGGAGATTTGATAGATACACAAAAATACCTTAGATTGATAGATGAAGAAAATATGCGTATACGTAAGGAGAAAGAGGAAGGCTCTGAAGAAGATTATGATGACGGACCAAAGTATTCTGCTCCTGAAATTCGTATTGATAAGGATTATTTTGCCAGGGCAGGTCTTGAAATCGAAGAAGATTTAGACCAGCCAGTGGAGGATAATGAAGAAAATGCTATTTCTTCTGAGGATTTAGATGCAGAATATTTTAAATGGCAGGAGGAAGAATCTGGGGAGGATAAGAAACCTGAAAAGAAAGGCTTGGCAAGTCTTTTTGGATTAAAACATTAAAAGGAGAACAAGAATGAAGCTTTACAACAATGGAGTATACCTAGTAGATGGCAAACAAATAATTGAAGATAGCCCAGAGGCTATAAATGCTATAAAGGCATCTACAGGTAAGGATGTTACCAGGGATGCAGCCCATAAGGAAACAATGGCTTATGGTATTTTATCTAGTCACAATGTTTCTGGAAATATGGAACATTTGCAGATTAAGTTTGACAAACTAATCAGTCACGATATCACTTATGTGGGAATTATTCAAACAGCAAGAGCTTCAGGTCTTGAAAAATTCCCAATACCATACTGTCTCACAAACTGTCACAATTCTCTTTGTGCGGTTGGCGGTACTATAAATGAGGATGACCACATGTTTGGTCTTACCTGTGCAAAAAAATACGGCGGAATCTATGTTCCACCTCATCAGGCTGTAATTCATCAGTTTGCCCGTGAAATGATGGCTGGCTCAGGAAAGATGCTTCTTGGTTCAGATTCCCATACACGTTATGGAGCACTTGGTACCATGGCTATGGGTGAAGGTGGACCAGAGCTGGTAAAGCAGCTTTTAAATCAGACCTATGATATCAGCATGCCAGGTGTTATCGCTGTTTATATGACAGGTACACCTAGAAAGGGTGTTGGTCCACAGGATATTGCACTTGCTATAATTGGCGAAGTATTTGACAAGGGCTATGTTAAAAATAAAGTAATGGAGTTTGTAGGCCCAGGTGTTGCAAATCTTTCTATGGATTTCAGAATTGGTGTGGATGTTATGACAACAGAAACAACCTGCCTAAGCTCTATTTGGACAACAGACCAAAAGACTGAGGAATTCTACGAGATTCACGGTCGTAAAGAAGAATACAAAGAACTTAACCCGGGTCAGGTGGCTTACTATGATGGCATGATTGAGATTAATCTTGATGAAATCAAGCCTATGATTGCTATGCCATTCCATCCTAGCAACACATATACAATTGAGGAATTAAATGCAAACCTTATGGATATCCTTCATGATTGTGAAAAGAGAGCTTTGGTATCACTTGATGGTCAAGTGGAGTTCTCATTAAAGGATAAGGTTAGAAATGGAAAGCTTTATGTAGATCAGGGTATCATTGCAGGCTGCGCAGGTGGTGGCTTTGAAAATATCTGTGATGCAGCAGATATCCTAAGAGGAGCAAGCATTGGTCCTGATGAGTTCACTCTTTCAGTTTACCCAGCTTCTACACCTATTTACATGGAGCTTGTTAAAAATGGTGCAGTGGCAGACCTTATGAGCACAGGTGCAATTGTTAAGACAGCATTCTGTGGTCCTTGCTTTGGTGCTGGAGATACCCCATCAAATAACGGATTTTCAATTCGTCATTCTACTAGAAACTTCCCTAATCGTGAGGGTTCTAAGTTGCAGAATGGTCAGATTGCTTCTGTTGCCCTTATGGATGCACGTTCAATTGCAGCTACAGCGGCAAATAAAGGATATCTTACAGCAGCTACAGATATTGATGTGGATTTCACAAAGCCAAAATATCATTTCGATGGCAGAATATATGCAAACCGTGTATTTGATTCTAAGGGTGTGGCTGAGCCTGAGACAGAGATACATTTTGGTCCAAACATCAAGGACTGGCCAAAGATGAGTCCATTGCCTGAAAATCTATTCTTACAGGTAGTTTCTGAGATTCATGACCCGGTTACCACTACAGATGAGCTTATCCCATCAGGGGAAACCTCATCATATCGTTCTAATCCACTTGGTCTTGCAGAGTTTACGTTATCTCGTAAAGACCCTGAATATGTGGGACGTGCTAAAAATATACAAAAAGCTCAAAAGGCATTAGAGGCTGGTGAGTGTGCAGGAGAGGCTGTTCCAGAGCTTAAGAAAATTGTACACAAGGTTAAGGAAACTTATCCAAGTGTAAATCATGACAACTTTGGTGTTGGCAGCACAATTTTTGCTGTTAAGCCAGGTGATGGTTCTGCTAGAGAGCAGGCAGCTTCATGCCAAAAGGTTCTTGGCGGATGGGCAAATATAGCTAATGAGTATGCCACAAAGAGATATCGCTCTAATCTTATCAACTGGGGTATGCTTCCATTTGTAATCCCAGAGGGAGAATTGCCATTTAAGAATCTGGATTATTTATTTATTCCAGGTATAAAGGAAGCCATCGAGAACAAATCAGATTCAATAAAGGCATATGTTGTAAAAGACCAGGGACTGATAGAATTTACAATGTCCCTTGGTGAATTAACAGATGATGAAAGAGAAATCATTTTAAAAGGTTGTTTGATTAACTACAATAGAAGATAAATGGCCTAAGGAGGATATTATGCCCGAGGAAGAAGAAAAACTAGAGCGAAAAGCATTTAGAAAAAAGCTAAGTAGTTACGTTTTCGCTACATGTATTGTAATAGCATTCTATTTTTTAATGAGAAATAGTAGAAGTATTTCTGCAACCTTTGGGCATGTTACTACTGTGTTGCAACCAATATTTATGGGCTTTATAATGGCTTTTTTGATGAATCCCATAATGGTATTTTTCGAAAAAAGATTATACATTCCATTTTCAAGGTTTTGTAAGACAGAAGACAGTGCAAAAAAAGGAGACAGAGCATTGTCGACTATACTTGCGTTGGTTGTGTTTGTAGGGATTGTTATTTTTATAATAGCCAGTATCGTACCTAATCTGACAAATACCGTGTTGTATTTGGCTAATCATATCGAAGAACAGGTAGCCAGCGTACTAGACTGGTGTAATGTGATTACAAAGGGTCATTATGAAAAGGTCTTGATGGATGCAAAAGACAATAATATTGGTGATATGGTTGACCAGGGACTTGAATTGTTCGATAAATATGTGGATTACGACCAATCAGATATGATGTCCATAATCACAAGTAGTGTATTGTCTGTTGGTAAATTTATAGTAAATATAATCATTGGAATGTTTGTATCAGTTTATGTACTGATGTCCAAAGAGAGATTTAAGGCTCAGGCAAAAAAGATTGTGTGTGGTTTATTTATACCAAAATATTCCAATATTATTTTAGAGATTGCCAGAAAGTCAGGAGATATTTTTTACGGCTTCATTATTGGAAAAATAATAGATTCTATCATAATAGGTTTGATTTGCTATGTAGGCTGCCTAATAATGAAAATGCCTTATCCAGTGTTGGTTTCTGTCATAGTTGGTGTTACAAATGTTGTACCTGTTTTTGGTCCATATATAGGTGCTGTCCCTACAGTAGCAATAATCTTTTTGACAGAACCAATGAAAGGGATATATTTCTTAATATTTATTCTTATACTACAGCAGATTGACGGTAATGTAATTGGTCCAAAGATTTTAGGAAATTCTACTGGAATATCATCATTCTGGGTGGTATTCGCTGTCGTTGTAGGTGCAGGCTTCTTTGGTGTAGGTGGAATGATTATTGCTGTACCAATTGTAGCAATTGTTTACTACATTATTGGCAGAGTGGCAAATTATCTGGTTGAGATGCGTAATCTTCCAAAAGACACTGAAGAATATGTATTAATGGACTATATTGATTTAGAAAAAAATGTTTTGGTAAAACACGAAGATAGGCAGGCAAAGGTGCAGAAGAAATCATTTTTTAGAAAAAACAAAAAATAATAATAAAAATAATAGAAAGGCTAGGTTTTTTCTCCCTAGTCTTTTTGATTTTGTAGACAACCTATGTTAATATTTTAGTAATTGTAGGTTTTTGATTTTTTTTAAAATCAAAAGCTGGATAAGTTATGCAATTTGGAGAGTAATTCTGTGGAAAAAATGGAGTATCGTACTAGAATCGAAGAGATGAAGAATCTCGTATCAAAAAATAGATTTGCTGACGCAATGAATGTTGCTGACTCTATTAATTGGCGCAAAGTACATAATATTAACGATTTAATAGCGGGAAGTGAATCCTATGAGACAGCAGGGCGTATAGAAGAGGCTAGGGATTTATTACTTATAGCACATGAGCGTTCACCTATTGGGCGAATGATTTTATATAAGCTTTGCATGATATCTATCAAATTAAAGGATATAGAAGAAGCCCAAGAGTATTATAACGAGTTTGTACAGATAGCACCTCATGATAGCCTTAAATATATACTAAAGTACAATATTAGTGTAGCAAAGGGCGCAGACACTGCCAGCCTTATAAAGATATTAGAGCAGTTAAAGGAAAATGATTTTATAGAAGAATGGGCCTATGAGCTGGCATACTTGTATCACAAAACCAATCAGGGTGATAAATGTATAGCACTTTGCGATGAGATTATATTATGGTTTGGAGATGGTCCTGTTGTAGAGAGAGCTCTAGAGCTAAAGATGCTGTATCAGCCTCTAGACAAGAGCCAGGAGGACAAATACAGGAATTTACAGCAGAAAAAGGATGGCATTACTGAAATATCACCTAAGAATGTGGTAGATTCAGGAAGTGTTGTTCCAAACATAAAACAAATTCAGCTGCCAGAAGGTCCAGAAAGATTTGACACTATAAATTTACAGGCTGAAATAAAAAAGAATATTGATGAGATAATGAAAGCCACCGATGCAGGGGAAGTCTCAGAAAATATAGATGCTATAAAGAATCTCGTTGAAGAAATACCTTATCTTCAAGTGCCTGAAGAGACGCCAGTTGAAGAAGAGGAAGAGTTCTCAATAAATGACACATTCCAGCAATATCTTGAGGAAGGCTTTGATGGACAAATTAGCCTTAGACTTACAGATGATAGTACAGAGACAGAAGAACAAGTCGAAGGTCAAATGACTATTGAAGATGTTCTGGCTGAATGGGAAAAGACAAAGCGAGCTGCAGAAGCAGCCATGGAGGATGCTAAATCAAAAGAACTTGAAAGTGCCAGAGCTAAAGCTCTTCGTGAAGCTAACAGTGTTCTCAATCGTTTAGAGGGAGCAATGTCAAAGTTAGATGCTGGTGTTACGCCACAAGAATTACTAAAAGAGGAGTATTTAGGAGAAAATACAAAGACTGTTGTAGACAATTCAGAGGCTGAAACTTTAGTTGAAGAAGAGACTCAGTTAGAGGATTTAGACCAGTCCGAGGAGACCCACGAAGAGATAGTAGAAGAAACTACTGAAAATATAGAAAATGAAGAAGAAAAGCCTGTAGAGGAAGAAACAGAAACACCAACACCAGCAGGTTTTGCTATACCTAAATTGTCTACTGACGGATTGCAGCAGGGTCTTGTAGATATACCTGTTGTTTCAGCAAAAGAAGCAGTTGCAGCAGGAGCAGGACTGACAGCAGCCACAGCTGCAATTGTACATGCTGCAGGGGAGGTAAAGGAGGAAACCCCAAGCTGGGAGCCTCCAATTCTTGAGGATAACGAGGAGACAGAAGATGTGGATTTCAAAGAAGCTTCCCAGATAATAGCAGATGTTAATAGCCTACTACAAAAGGAAATTGACAGACTTACAAAAGCTGAAACAAGTGTAGATACACGGACTGAAGTTGAAAAAGAGCCTGTTACAATAAAGATTCCTGATATTAAGCAGCCTCTTTCAGGTGAGTATACTGAGGAATTTGTAAAGGATGATGATTTTGAATTACCAAAAATCGAACTTCCAGCAGATATTTTAGAAGAAATATCAAATTCAAATGGAGCACAGGCATATCAGCCAGCTGAAGAAGAAATAGCAGTTCCACCAGTGAACGAAGAACCAGTGATGGAAATACCAATTCCACCAGTGTATGAAGAGCCACGGGTGGAAGTGCCAGTTTCTCCAGTATATGAAGAGCCACAGATGGAAATACCCGCTCCACCAGTGTATGAAGAGCCACAGATGGAAATACCCGCTCCACCAGTGTATGAAGAGCCACAGGTGGAAGTGCCAGTTCCTCCAGTATATGAAGAGCCAGCAGTAGAAATACCAAAGCCACCAATAAGCCATACACAGGTGTTTGAGCCTGTAAGGGAGCAGATAAAGCAGCAGGAGCCTGAAGAGGTATCATCACTTGATATTACAGATGAAGATTTGTCAGTATTTTCTTATTTCTTGCCTATTAGTGGAATGAAGAAGAGTATCGTCAGAGCCATCGAAGGTACTGCAGAACATATTCTACGTTCAAATGATATGGGCGGTAGTATTGTGATTGTGGGCGAGCCTGGTTCTGGAAAGACCCAGATGGCCACAAGCATAATAAAGGTTTTGCAGAAAAAAACCGGATATCCAAAGGGTGGTATAGGAAAAATATCTGGTGAAAAGCTAAATGAAAAAGATATTCAAAAGTTATATGCAAAGATACAGGGAGGCTGTTTGATAATAGAGACTGCAGGTGGTATCTCAAAAGAAACAGCTGTAACACTTTCATTGTTAATGGAATCTGATAAAGAGGGAACCATTATAATTATCGAGGATAATAAAAAAGGCATTGATAAAGCATTAATGAAGGATGGTTCTTTTGCTAGAAGATTTACCGAAAAAGTTGTAATTCCGGTATTTTCAATTGATGAGCTTGTTTCCTTTGCAAAGACATACGCATTAGAGGCTGGTTGTACTATTGATGATATGGGTATCTTGGCATTGTATAACAGAATAAATCTTATCGGTAGATACGATCATGTTACCACTATAAAAGAAGTTGCAGAAATAATGGATGATGCGATTGAAAAGTCAACCAAAGGAGGATTTTTTAACAAGCCAAAGTACGACAAAAATGGCAATGTAATACTCAAAGAAAAAGACTTTGATAAGTAAAAGAGGGGACGGGAAGTATATGAATAATTTTACTGAACTAGACGGATACCTATTTGGTCAGGGAACACACTACGACATTTATAAAAAGCTTGGTGCTCATAAGGGTAAGCAAGGAAAAGAGACGGGATACTATTTTGATGTTTGGGCTCCACATGCCGCTAGCGTTGCAGTAATTGGAGAGTTCAACGGATGGGATGAAAATAAGAATTTCATGCATAGAGTTGAACCAGCTGAACAGGGAGTATTTGAGACTTTTATTCCTAATGTAAAAGAAGGACAGATGTATAAATATTTGATTTATACAGAAGACGGAACCAAGCTATACAAAGCTGATCCATATGCTACCTATGCCGAAGTTCGCCCAGGCACAGCATCTAAAATCTATGATGTGAACAGATTTAACTGGACTGATGATGCGTGGATGAGAAAACGCCAGAATACTAATAATTTCTGGGAACAACCTCTTGCAATTTATGAAGTTCATCCTGGTTCTTGGAAACGTCATCCAAGACCAGAAAATGATGGATTTTACAGCTACAGGGAGTTTGCTCACAGCATTACAGAATATGTTCTTGATATGGGATATACTCATGTAGAGCTGATGGGTATATCTGAATATCCATTTGATGGATCTTGGGGATACCAGGTTACTGGGTATTATGCCCCAACATCTAGATATGGAACACCTGACGATTTTATGTATTTGGTCAATTACCTTCATAAAAATGGTATTGGCGTTATTTTGGACTGGGTTCCAGCTCATTTCCCAAGGGATGCCCATGGATTGGCAGATTTTGATGGTCAACCATTATATGAATATCCAGACCCAAGAAAGGGCGAGCATCCTGACTGGGGTACAAAGATATTTAATTATGGAAAAGCTGAGGTTAAAAATTTCCTTATAGGAAGTGCTCTTCAGTGGATAGAACACTATCATATTGATGGACTGCGTGTAGATGCTGTAGCATCTATGCTCTATCTGGACTATGGTAAGCAATCAGGACAGTGGGTTGCTAATGAGTATGGCGGAAACGAAAATCTTGAAGCAATAGAATTTTTCAAGCATATTAATACCCTCATCAGAGGAAGAAACCCTGGTGCTATAATGATAGCTGAGGAGTCTACAGCATGGCCTAAGATAACAGGTGATGTTGAGGATGGTGGATTAGGCTTTTCTTACAAGTGGAATATGGGCTGGATGCACGACTTTATAGATTACATGAAGTTAGACCCATATTTCAGAAAAGATAATCATCATAGAATGACCTTCGCTATGAGCTATAACGAGGCAGAACGTTATATTTTAGTTTTAAGCCATGACGAAGTAGTACATTTAAAGGGCTCTATGCTCGCTAAAATGCCAGGTTTGGAGCTTGATAAATACAAAAACCTCATGGCAGGATATGCATTTATGATGGGACACCCAGGCAAGAAGCTTCTGTTTATGGGACAGGAATTCGCCCAGGGTACAGAATGGAGTGAAGCGAGAGAGCTTGACTGGTATGTTTTAGAGAATCCTAATCATCAGCATGTAGCAAGAATGTTCAAAGAATTACTTGCTGTATACAGAAACTATCCAGCTATGTATGAGCAGGATGTTTCATGGGCTGGTTTTGAGTGGATTAATGCTAATGATAACTATAGAAGTATCTTTAGCTTTGTTAGAAAGTCAAAGAACGGCAAGAACAATATACTGTTTGTAATCAATATGACTCCAATGCGATATGACGATTATAGAGTAGGGGTTCCAGAAAATAGAAAATTCAAACTATTAATTGATAGTGAGGATAAAAAATTTGGAGGTCCAGGAAGCATTATAAAAGACGTTAATACTCCAAAGAAGGAAGAATGTGATGGACGAGAGTATTCATTTGCTTTCCCTGTTGCACCTTATCAAATAGCAGTATTTGTTTATTAAACATATGGGCTGTGCATGCAGCCCATTATTTTTTAAATAAGGCATGTAGAAATGGAAGATTTTAAGATAATCACTTTACCTAACAAGAAAGAAGAGGATGAGGAGAATAATACTGAAACAGTTGAAGATATAAGTATAGATGATGACTATACACCCCCTAAAAAACGCTACTTTTTTCTATTCTTTTTATTATTATTTATAATAATCGCAGTTGTAGTTATAAGAATAGTTACAGTTTATGACGATTATGAAGTAGAAAAGGCATGGGAGAGACAGGATTCAGCTGAAAGCCATTATGTTAGTTATAATAATAATTTAATAAAATATAGTGCAGACGGTATATTCTATACGAATTATGATGGTTCTTTAATATGGAATTATACATATGATATGTTAAATCCAAATATAGATATATGTGAAGACTATATAGTGGCGTACGACCAAAAAGGTACCGAGGTAGATATTTTCTCATCAAAGGGATTTGTAAATAAAATATCCACAACAACACCTGTTTTAGAAGCGAAAGTTGCAAGCCAAGGTACTGTTGCCATTTTGTTACAGGAGGGCACAACCAGCTACGTGCAAATGTATGATAGGGACGGAGTGCTTCTTGTTTCCGGGGAAATACATCCAGAAAATAGAGGTTATCCTATCTCAATGGCTTTGTCTTCAGATGCTACCAGATTGCTTTTATCCATAGTAAATATTGATGATGGTGAAGTTTCCTCGGAGCTGGTATTTTATGATTTTACCAGTGCTGGAAAAAAGGAAGAAGATAATATTGTTGCCACTTACCAGTACATAGGTGCATTTATACCTAAAGTAGATTATGTAAAAAATGATAAAGCAATAGCATTTTCTGATTCGAGAATAATAGTTTTTAATAATAACTTAAAAGCATCTATTGCTAAAGATATTTCAGTCAAAGACCAGATGAAGAGTGTTTTTTATAATGATACTCACTTTGGATATATTTGTGAAAAGGCTACTGAAAATGGTGAAATTGTAAATGAATTGAACGTTTACAATTTGTATGGTTTTAAATCAGTTTCAAATATAATAGACAATAGTTATAAGAGTGTGGAGTTGCTGAGTAACAATGAAATATACATCAATAATGAAAATGAAGTTTCTATCTACAATTTACAAGGTATAGAGAGGTTCAAATACTCATTTGATGAGACTGTTTACAATGTAATTCCTGGCGCCACATCAAGACGCTATTATGTAATCCAAGAAAACAAGACTGAGTCAATTTATTTGAAATAAGGAGAAAAATGGATATTAATTATCTTTTAATCGCAATAATTATTATTTTGTTATTTTGTGTACTTAGGGGTGCAACCCGAGGCATTTTAAGAATAGCATTTGGTCTAATAGCATGGATTTTTTTAATATGCTTCATAAACTACGGAAGTGAGTTTGTTGGAAATTATATTACAAACAGCACAGGTGTGCCTCAAATGATACAACAAAGCATCGGTACTCACCTTCAGGAACGCTATAAATCATCAGAGGAAAAAGAAGCAGGCACAGGTGCAGATGCAGTGATGGCTGTAGTTCCTGAGGCAATAAAAGAAAAAATGGTTGCATCAGTCCAATCATCTATTGAAGCAACCATAAATTTTGTTGCAAACGAATTAACTGTTACAGCAGTAAAAGGAATCTCCATTATACTGTGTATAGTTTTAGGGATAATAATAATATATATTGTTGATACTATAATTAAAGCAGTTGGTTTAGTACCGGGTGTAAAGGATGTAAATAAGCTTTTAGGTATTCTGGCTGGCTTTTTCGAAGGAATGTTAATAATATGGCTATTTATGTATATTGCAGATTGTTTCCCAACTTCTGCCATAGGTCGATTTATAATTAACAATGTACAAAGTGACCCGATAATTACCTTTATATATCAGAACAATATCATTAAAAATATAATAGGTGCATAGTTGCAAAATATTTCAAAAACATGTTGACTTTACCTTGTAATTTTGATATTATACTATTCGTTCCGCTGAAAAGCAGAACACATAGAAAATAATGAATTTTCTATAAAAGAAATAAAAAAGTGCTTGACAAAGCAAGCTGCTCATGATAGTATAAACGAGTTGCTGCTGAGAAGCACAACAAAGCGAAGATTGATAACTGAACAGTGAAACAAACCTTGAATTAATACAAGTTATTTTTTGTAACAAGCAAGCTTGTTACTTACACAACCTTTTCTTCGAAAAGATTGTGAAT
>CAMNPQ010000018.1 GCA_946548305.1 uncultured Pseudobutyrivibrio sp. | reverse complement strand
GTCTTGCTAATTAAAGATATCTCACAAAGATGCTGACCATTGAAACAAGTAGCACAATGATTGTGCCTGGAACCAGCTCTCTACAATAGGTTGCCCAGCTGATTGGATAACCTTCCTTACCTGCTGTTGCAATACCCACAACATTTGCACTGGCTCCTATAGGAGTCATGCTGCCACCTATGTCTGTTCCTATAGCAAGAGTCCATGCCATTGTAGACAAATCCACACCTGTAGTAGCAGCTAGGGTTCTTATGACTGGAATCATGGTTGCTGAAAATGGAATATTGTCTATAAATGCAGAAGCAATGGCACTTACCCAAAGTATAATGGCAATCATCAAATGAGTGTTTCCACCTGATACCTTTGCTATAAATTCTGCTATTACAACAAGCACGCCTGTCTCTTCAAGACCTCCAACCACTACAAACAAGCCTATGAAAAACAGCAGTGTGTAATAGTCCACTCTCTTTAGAAGAGTAATTGCTTTTCTGCCGGAAGCTATCAGGGTGATAATTGCAATAAATGTGCCAATAAATGCCACAGTAAGCCCTGTCATGGCATGGGTGATGAGAAGTGCTACCGCAATAAGGAAAATGATTGTGCTTGTGAGGAATTCTCTCATGTTGTCTATTCTCACTTCCACATCAATAGTGCCTGGATCTACCCTGTCTGATGGATCCTGAAGGCGTTTTCTCATTGTAAGATAGAAATACACTATGATAATAACTAATGAAATAGCACCTATTGCACCTGTATTCAAGACAAAATCAGCAAAGGAATAACCTAAGGATGTACCGATGATAATATTAGGTGGATCTCCGCACATGGTTGCACTTCCACCTAAGTTTGCGCAAAAAATCTCCGCCATAATCACTGGTACTGGATTGAATTTTAATGTTCTGGCAAGCCTGATGGTTACAGCTGCCAAAAACAGAATAACTGTGATAGAATCTATAAACATTGCCAGCACTGAGGACAATATCATAAATGCCACGAAAATCCTGACTGGCTCATAGTGGGCAAATTTGGCAATCTTAAGGCAAAGCCAATCGAAAAATCCAGCCTCTGCCATTCCTTCTACCATCACCATCATTCCCCACAGGAAAATAATAGTTGCCCAGTTTACTCCGCTTGTTTGCTCTGCAGACTCTCCAGCGGAATACCAGAAGCTTGACTTAAAAATACCACCTATAGCCAGCGTCTTTAAAAATGCGCTCATGCTACGCATTCCTATTCCAAAGACAAAAATGCTGGCAAGCGCGCCGCAGCTTAAGGTTACATAATGCTTTGGAAATTTATCCCAAACAATAAGCACAAACATAGCCACAAAAATGACTATTGCCATAATTTCTGCTAACATAAAAAGCTCCCTTCGTTTACATTCTTCATACATTGTAAACGAGGGAGTATTTTTTTTAAAGAAAAATTTTAGGAAATGAATTTTGCTAGATATTAGCATTTTCCATAAGCTTTTTCATGGAACCTGTATTTTTAATTTCATTTAAAATATGGATGACCGCCTGCTGCAAATCTCCAAGACACAAATATGCTCCTCTATCAATACCCTTGTAGGTGATGATTTTTGTTCCAAATTGAGTATCTTCAATATGGCAAAGTCCCTGCTCTTGCATTTTGAGGACTTTTTCATTTAGTGCTACACCTGGCTCAACAGTTGTTTTAATTTCGTCTTCACCATTTTTGTCTGGCAAAAATGAGCCCCAGTTTTCATACCGTATCATTGGCTCTCCATATACATAGGATTTTTCCACAACTGTGACATAGCCATCCTCTGCAAATGTGGGAGCGATAGCCATCATTGCCTCTAGTATTTTATTTGGATCAAAGCCAGGCATGATTAAGTCACAGCCTGCATGCAAATCATATGCCTTTTCAGACAAAGAGCCCCAGTCGGAAATGACAAAACCATTAAAGCCCCAGTCACTTCTTACAATATCTGTGTTTAGCCCTCTCGTCGAGGATGAATAATAGCCATTTAGCTTGTTGCCTGAGTTTAAAAATCCAGCTGGGCTCATTATGAACTGGCACACAGAAAACGGACGCAAATACAATTCTCCAAAAGCTTTACTTGAGATGTTAATATTTACATCTGTGGTGTCACTATCCTGGTTGTAGGTTGCCAGATTTTTCAAAATGACATCACGGCCTTCATAGCGTTTTACACCCATCACAAAGCCAGCTCCCAGTATTCCTGAAAGGGAGGGATCCTCTGAATAAAATTCGTATGAGCGACTTCTCATAGGGTTTCTGTGAATATTCAGTGCAGGAGCGATACAATAATCCACTCCGTAATATTCCATCTCTCTTCCAATGGCTCTGCCCATTCTCACCATTGCGCTCATATCCCAGGTTTGCGCCATATTCATAGGTGATGGGAAAAGTGTACAAGGCACTCCCTCTATCCGCAGTCCACTAGGACCGTCCGCAAATGATACGCTAGGTATTCCAAGTGTGGTGGCAAACTGTCCAGTGGTTCTTGCTGAGACTTCCACATGTCTCTTTTCTATATTAAAGTCAAAATTGAATCTGCTTTGGGTGTCAAATGGCATTTCATTATCTACCCCAGCTACCAGTCTTGCCATTATCTCAGGAGAAAGTGAGGACACAAATTCCTCCATGGATATTTTTCCTCTGATAACATCAAAAAAGGTGGTCGTTCCACAAGGCTTTACATACTTAATAGTCTCATGAATCTTAGAGGGCATTGCATAGGAATTGTCATTTATATATGAAACATAATTGCTGCCCTCTGCAACATAAGTGACTACCTCTGTCTCAGGCTCTACATATTTTTTCTCTGTGTTATAGTCGTCGCCATTCAAGGAAGCCGCCATTATATAGCCCTCTTCCTCCTCTTTCCTTTCAGGTGGGGTAATAAATTTCAATTCCTTTTCCGGCTTTATAGAATTGGTGACTCTTTTTATTACAGTTAATCTATCAAGCACCACCTTGGCACACAGCTTTGTGTCTTTGGAATTTTCACCGATTCTAAAATAGTAATTGCCCTCTTCCATAACCCAGGCAGGATTTTCTTCGTCAAAGGAGCAAAGCGACATAATGGGTATTTTTATTGTCAACTCTTCCGACTCACCTGGCTTTAGCTTACCGGTTTTTCCAAAGCCCGCTAAAATCTGATATGGCTTTTCTAGCTCTCCCTCTGGTTGGGTCAAATATACCTGTACTACCTGACGTCCTGCATGGATACCAGTGTTTGTCACTTTTACTCTAAGCACCACTGCTATCCAGCTGGCTTCCAAATATTCAAGCTCCATATCAAAGGTTGTGTAGCTTAATCCATATCCAAAAGGATATAAAGGAGTCACATCAAAGGTATCGAAATAGCGATAGCCTACATAGATTCCCTCTTTGTAGTCCACTTCATTTTGCTTTTCGTTTTTGGTGATTACACCCTTGGTGTAGCAGGTTGAATAGTCTTTATACTTTTTAGCCCAGGTACAAGTCAATCTGCCACTTGGGTTCACTGCTCCTGTAAGCACATCACTTAAGGAATTTCCTGCCTCCATTCCTGGTAGTCCCATAAGTATTATGGCTTTTATATTTTTTGCCCTGGCTAGCTGTCCAAGCTCAAACATGCCAGAATTCAGCACTAATACTACATTTGAAAATGCATCCAAAACCAGCTGCAGATTTGACTCCTCTGCCTCACTGAGCTTATACATTCTCTCACTTGCCTCACCGCCTACAGTGATTCCATGCCTTAACACATATATGCAGGTGTCCGTTCCAAGTATCGACTCCGCAAGGTCTGCTTTTGAAATAGGAACTTCCTCGGTGTCACATCTTCTGCCTTCATATTTTGATTTATTTTTATCCTTCTTTTTCTCATTTAAGGCTACGGCTTTATTCATTTTATCAAGCCAGCTGTCTGTGGTAAGTGTGAAACCATTTTCCGTAAGCCCGTCTCGCACATTTACGTTTCCATCTGTAAATACATAATTAAAAAAAAGACCACAAAAAAGCGTGTCAACAGCACCCGCTCCAAACAATGCCACCTTTCTGGTTTTAAGTGGAAGGCAGTCATTATTTTTCAACAGTACCATGCTATCGGCACCCATGCCTCTTACAATTTCTCTATGTTCTAAAAAATGCATCTTTTTTGATGGGAATAATATGTTCTTTAATCCGCCTACATTCATAATGCTCTACTCCGAAATCCACATTTTTCTAACAAAATACCAATAAAACTTTTTTTTAACTAGTGAATATGATACTATTTTTATATTTAAAAACTGTGATAGAATTGTTAAACTTAGCAAAATATTAGGAGAAATCTATGTTTAGAGATATGTTTGAAAAGGATCACTCCCTTTCCTTTGAGGTATTTCCTCCAAAAAAGGAAGATGAATTTGAAAATTGTTATAATATATTAGATGAGCTTTCAGTGCTTAATCCTGATTTTATCAGTGTCACCTATGGTGCTGGTGGCAGCCGTTCCAAAAAGACAGTGGAGATTGCTTCTTATATTCAAAACAATTTAAAAATCGATGCAATGGCGCACATGACATGTGTGGGTTCCACAGCAGATGATATTTTAGCAGTCACAGCTGAATTATCTAAGGTAGGAGTAAACCATGTGCTTGCCCTTAGAGGGGACAAGCCTCGTGATATGTCTGATGAGCAGTTTGAAACCAGAGTTTTTCCCCATGCCACAGACCTTATCCAATTTTTGAATAAAAATACCAGCCTTGATATTTCTGCATCATGCTATCCTGAGAAGCACCCAGAGGCTATTTCTATAGATTCTGACATAGCTTTTATGAAAATGAAGCAGGATATGGGAGCTAAAATGTTTATATCCCAGCTGTTTTTTGACAATGCTGATTTTTACAGATTTGTTGAAAGAGCTGAAAAGGCTGGCATTACTGTGCCTATAGTTGCTGGCATCATGCCTATCACCTCTGCAAAACAGATAGGCTCCACAGTGACTTTAGCTGGTTCTTCAGTGCCAAAGGCATTAGCTGATATTTGTGCTAAATATGGCGAAAGTCCTCAGGAGATGTACTCAGCTGGAGTGGAATACGCTATAAATCAGATAAAGGATTTGCAAAAATGCGGTATGGCTCATATCCATATCTATTGTATGAATAAGCCTAAAATGACTTCTGAAATATGCTCTGCTATTAACTAGGAGGTAAATCTAATGGACGGGAAAAAAATCGAGCAGGAAATGCTTGAGATTACAAAAGAACTAATGAAAGACTATAAGTCTGACAGGGCAATTGATAAGCTGGATACTTATCATCAGCCAAACAAAGACAGCATCATAGATATTACACTTAAACTGCTTAGAGTAGTGTATCCTGGATACTATCGAGACCACGTGTACAAGGTATACAACGTGGAGACCAACATAAATACACTTATGGAGGATGTGGTATACAACCTCAACAAACAAATATCACTTGTGCTTTGCTACAACAGTATATTTGATGGATGTGGAGATGAAATCTGCACCACCAAAGCCGAGGAGCTTTCCTTAGCATTTCTTAAACGCATTCCACATGTGCGTGCTTTGCTTGACACTGATTTGCAGGCTGCTTACGACGGGGATCCAGCTGCCACAAGTATTGATGAGATTATATTTGCCTATCCTGGCATTATGGCTATCACCATATACAGGCTTGCCCATGAGCTTTATTTACTGGGTGTGCCTATCATCCCAAGAATCATGACAGAATATGCTCACTCAAATACAGGAATAGACATACATCCTGGTGCCACAATAGGTAAATTCTTTTTTATCGACCACGGCACTGGTATCGTAATCGGTGAAACCACAGTGATAGGTGACAATGTAAAAATATATCAGGGTGTTACTCTAGGTGCTCTTTCCACCAGAGGCGGACAAAACTTGCGTGGCATAAGACGTCATCCTACCATTGAAGACAATGTGACTATTTACTCCAACGCTTCCATCCTTGGTGGCGACACTGTTATAGGCCACGACTCCATCATCGGAGGTTCCACTTTTATCACAGAATCTGTTCCACCAGAATCACGTATTTATTATGACGTAAAATAAAATCCCTTGTATTTAACAAGCTATATATTCTTAAGCGAAGCTTTTTATGCTGAGCGAAGAATATATATGCTTGTGAATGTAACAAGGGATTTTGTTTTTTTACATCTGTAGATATTCCAATCCTTTTTTCACTTCTTCTGGTACAACACCCTCGTTTTTCTCCACCTTGTCTATCACTGTCTTTAGGTGGTTCAAAGCCTGAGAGCATTTTATTTCATGCCTTGAAATCATTTGCTCATACATTGGGTGGGTTGAAACCTTGGCGCGATACTGTTTAGAAAAAGTGCAATGCTTGTTTAATATATTTCTCTCTGGTTTGTTTAAACGTATACTTCCCTGAGCCTCAAAATTAATCCAGATTGTGTATTGCTTTGTGAATGCCTCTCGCATGTTGTTGCGGGATGATTTGAGAAGTGCCTTCACCTTTTCTTTGTTTTCTGCAGATAGTTCTTTGTTCTTTCGATAGAAAGTAAAGTAGTCATAAAAATCTGAAGTGAGACAATCGCTACTAATATCATTCCATCTAGAGCCCTGCTCCTTGCGGCAAATCTCCCATCTGAATGCACCACAGCAGTAAATCATCATCTTGTCTAAATCATCAAAGGTAAACATAGGGAACACAAACCTGCCTGGCGTGTCTACCTTTACACCGCCACACTCCTGCCACATCATAGCACGCATTCCGCAGTTTGGCAGAAGTATCAGGTCGGGCTGCACTCTTTTCAAATACGGCTCGCTCCTTACATTGGCATCCATATCTGTGTAATAGCCCTCACGAAGGAATATTTGATAATCAATAGATTCGATTTTTGCCATTGCCTCACTAAGCTTTGCATCTGTTAGAAGCATTCGCATTGGCTCCATACCAAAGTCTTCTTTGGTAAGCACAGGGCAAAAGGATGTCATTTTTCCCGAGGTGGTTCTGTTGGCAGAAATGAAAAAGTTGTTTATTTCAAACTTTACTTTTTCCTCCTGATTGTTCATCCACTCAGCCATATCTGACTCTGGGATATTGCCAGACTTGCGCTCCTCTAAGATAAAGCCCCTGTAGTCTAAATCCAGTTCGTTTCTACTAGGCTCACGCTCACCTGCATATACTGCCCTAAGCCATTTGTATATGGTAAACAGATGCTCACTGTCACACAGGCTATTCAGCCTTTCCACCAAATCAGCCAATTGATAAGTCAGCTCGTCACCTACAGCATCATAATCTATATATCCAAAATTCAAAAACATTAGAATTATGGTGTCCAATGTCCCACCATAGGCTTCAAATTCCAATGCTCTAAAAAATGTCTTTTGATATATATCGTAAAACAAATCAACAGCTTTTTTACGCACACGACGTTCATTGTCCTCCTTGCCCTCTCTGTCAGAAAGAGCCAGGTATTCATCCAGCTGTTTGCGGTATTCTAATGTCTTATCCTCATCAATTTCGGCAAACTCACAAATGTGTTCAAAGGCTGCATTAAACTCAGCCTGCTTTTGCATTTTTGCCTCATCAAAGGCTGCTGCTGTTGCCACAAAATCATGGCTATCGTACTCCTTGAAACGCTGCTGCAAAAGGGCTGCATCAAAAATACCTGATGTTTTAAGATATTTGTAAAGCATCTTCATCAGCTTTATAACAGCGTCCTGGTTTGCTCCTCTTTCAGCCGCATATATCCTTAGCTTGAAAATACTTTCAAACAAATCGTCTTTGTCAGGTGAAAGCAAGCCAGCTGAAAACTCTTCCAGATAAAATGCCATGTTTTCTATGGCATCCATGGCTCTTTCCATGTAGCCGCAGCTAATGCCAATGACGCCGCCTACTATTTCTGTACGTTTGCCATAGATATTTTCTATTTCTTTATTGTCAACAGAGTTTAGGCTGTCAATGTAATCATGCTCCCACTTTAGGATTTCGCCCTTTAGCTCTAGTGGGTTCATTTCTTCAAGCAAAGGAATAGCTTCGGCAGTCATACCCACGCTTTTGCAAAGCTTGCGGTATTCCATGTAAACCCCTCTACAGTAATCAGAGAAGTCCTCCACCTTTTCTTTGTATTCATCATATAGCTTGAAAACATCCCGACACTGTCTGAATGAGCCTTTGGCAAATCCAAATATATATACTGGCTGCTCATTAAAAATCCCCTCTAAATCCGCCATGGATTTATAAGCGCATTTTATAACAGTAGCTTCAGTTTCCACTGTGTAGCTGGCTGCGTAGTATTGATTCAAAGCGTCAGAAAGGCCAGCAACAGTTCCAGGTCCTAAAATTATGTGCTGCCCTTTCCATTGCTGGTCTATCGTACCCTTGATGACTACATACAAGCTGTCTACAGGGTCGCCTTCATTTATTAACTTTTTACCTACCTCAAGGGTAATTGGTTCCAAGTTTTACTCCTTTACTTTGTACCGAAGATTCTGTCTCCTGCGTCTCCAAGACCTGGGCAGATATATGCATCGGAATTTAATTCACGGTCGATATGACCTATATAAATCTGAACATCTGGGTGAGCCTCATGTAATGCTCTAACTCCCTCAGGTGCTGCAATAATAGCCATAAATTTGATTTTCTTGCCACCGTGCTGCTTGATAAGTGTGATGGCATCAATTGCCGAACCACCTGTTGCAAGCATTGGGTCTGTAACAACGATAAGTCTTTCCTCGATTGGGCTAGGAAGCTTGCAGTAATACTCATGAGGAACATGTGTCTCCTCATCACGGTACATGCCGATGTGTCCAATCTTTGCTGTAGGAACAAGCTTTTGAATACCATTGACCATTCCAAGACCAGCACGAAGAATTGGTACAATTGCCATTTTACGACCGGCAATAACCGGTGCCATGCACTTCTCGATTGGTGTCTCACACTCAATATCCACGGTCTGTAAATCGTTTAAAGCTTCGAAAGCCTCAAGCATAGCGATTTCTTCTACCAAAGCTCTAAACTCTGCTGTGCCGGTATTTTTATCTCTTAGCATTGTAATTTTGTGTTGAAGTAGAGGATGTGTAAGCTCTACTACATTATCAAATTTTTCCATTAGATACCCTCCTTGTCAAATCTGTATGGCTCTGGATCACCATATTCGTAATCTCTGCCTGGAATAATAGCATTAAGAATGATGCCTGCAATTGCGGCAATTGCCAAGCTGGTAAGTGTGATATCAGTATTACCTACTGTAAATGTGAGTCCATCAGAAAAGCCCAAACCGCTTACCAATATAACTGCTGCAATTATCAAGTTTCTAGAGTGTGTAAAATCAACATGATTCTCAACGACATTTCTTATTCCTATTGCACTTATCATACCATAAAGCATGAAACTAATTCCACCCACGATTGCACTTGGCATAGTGCCAATGATATCTGCCATTTTAGGAATAAAGGAAAGAACAATGGCATAGCATGCTGCTATTCTAATTACCTTAGGGTCATGTACCTTAGAAAGCTCCAGCACACCAGTGTTTTCTCCGTATGTTGTGTTGGCAGGTCCACCAAAAAATGCTGAAATAGAGGTGGCAAGTCCATCACCTACAAGTGTACGGTGAAGCCCTGGATTTGTAACAAAATCCTCACCTACAGTGGCAGAAATTGCAGACATATCACCGATATGCTCCATCATAGTTGCGATAGCAATAGGTGCCATAACAAGAATAGCAGAAATATTAAACTTGCAGATAAAGAAATCTGGAAATCCCAGCCAGGCAGCACTTTTAACAGCCTCAAAATCCAAAATTGCGCTTCCATCTGCATTTGTCATTCCAAGGGCATTGAAAATAATAGCGCAGCCATATGAAATCAAAACACCCATGAGAATTGGCAGGATTTTAAACATGCCCTTGCCCCAGATGTTAAATATGATGACCACAGCAAGGGCTATAATAGCCAAAGGCCAGTTTGTAGAGGCATTTGAAATAGCAGATGGTGCCAAAGACAACCCTATGCAAATGATGATTGGACCTGTGACAACTGGTGGCAAATATTTCATTACCTTTTTGATGCCAACCATTTTAATAACAACTGCTAAAATTAAATACAACAGTCCTGCTACCACTATTCCACCGCATGCATATGGCAGTTTTTCTCCCATAGTCATATTTTTAAAAATACCTGTATTTAAATTAGCAACTGTGTGAAATCCTCCAAGAAATGCGAATGAGGAACCAAGAAAAGCTGGAACTTTTAGTTTAGAACAAAAATGGAAAAATAATGTGCCAAGACCGGCGAAAAATAAAGTGACCTGAATGGAAAGACCTTCCCCTTCAAAATAATTGTTGACCAAAATGGGAACTAAAATAGTCGCTCCAAACATCGCAAACAAATGCTGAAGCCCTAAAATCAACATTTTGGTGGTGCCTAGCTTCGAGGCATCCTTAATAGGTTCGTTTGTATTCATACATATCCTCCTAAAAAATACTTAAACTTTCAGTATTCTATCATAGATAAGCCAGTATTCCAAGTATAAGCAAATGTACAGGGTAGAAGAAATAGAAAAATACTCTTAGGTATATATTGTTTGTTCCTCGTTTTCCCTTGTAAAAATACATAGGTATAAGCATAAAAAATGCCCATGCCTCTAATGTGCTGGACATTAGATACAGTATCATCACACCCATGCCAAATGATAGAAGCCGTCCCCTTCTATCATTTCCATTCAGATAATACATTGCACTGATACAGCATATTCCAGCTGCAGAATAATCAAGTCTGGTAAAATAGGCTAACGCCATTCCTGCAAACATGACTAAAATCCTACATAAATACTTTACATTGGGACTCAAATTCTGTTCGTCCACACGCTTGAAGCAGTACAGTACAATCAGTCCAAGTAACAGCTCCCACAAAACATTATTATGCTCAGGGTAATATGGCATGGCAGCAACCACATAATCAAAAGGAATCTCAGAAATAACAGCAATGCCAAGCAGTCTAAGGGCATATTTTTTCACGTTTTTTGTGTGCAAAAAGCCCTCCACAAGCAAATAGCAATATATAGGAAAAGCCATTCTTCCTATTGCCCTAAGGACATTATAATAGTCCCACCAATAGAATAGAGCTATTGCCATATGGTCTATGAGCATAGTTATTACTGCAATAAATTTTAGTCCATTTCCTGTTATTTCAAATTCAGATTTTCCAAGCTCCATTATCTAACCAACCATTCTATAAATTCTCGTACTGCTCCTCTACCACCATCTTTTTTTGCCACGTAATCCGACAGCTCTATCACTTCCTGGCAGGCATCAGCAGGGCAGCCTATGATTCCTCCTGCATCCTTAATCCTGGTCATGCAATCATAATCATTCATATCATCACCACAGTAGGCACATTCACTCAACTTTCCCCCATTTTTTTCAAGAATCTCCATAAGCTTTGGAAATTTGTCAGCTATATTTTGATGGATTTCTACTATTCCAAGCTCCTTTGCCCTGTTTTCTACAATGTTGCTTATTCTTCCTGTGATTATCACTGGTGTGATGCCATTTGGGATTGCAATATGGGCAATGCCATATCCATCCTTGCAAGAGAAGGCTTTCATCACCTCGCCATTTTGTCCCATGTATATATGTCCGTCTGTAAGTGTTCCATCCACATCTAATACTAAATATTTAACATTTCCCATAAAAAATCTCCTTAGAAAAATTCTAAGGAGATTTTATCACATTATGCACTGACTTTCTTCTTTGAAATGTTCTTGATTACATACAATGTGCCAATCATCAAAACTATTCCTATAAAAAGGCTTATAGCCCAATTTCTGATAAAGCCAGAGAATATATAAGAAACAAATGATACCGCAGCAACAGTGATTGCATAAGGTAACTGTGTGCTAACGTGGCTTATATGGTCACACTCAGCACCGGCAGATGCCATTATTGTGGTGTCGGATATTGGTGAGCAATGGTCTCCGCAGACAGCGCCAGCCATACAAGCGGAAATTGCAATTATCATCAATTCATTATTTAAATCTCCACCAAACACATTTACCACAATAGGAATGAGAATACCGAAGGTTCCCCAAGATGTACCTGTTGCAAATGCCAGGAATATACCTACTAAAAATACCAGTGCTGGAAGCAGACTCATAAGTGCTCTGTTGTCTGCCACATTTGCAACTATTCCTCCCACATATTCTGCTGCACCCAAAGAGTCTGTCATAGCTTTTAGTGTCCATGCAAATGTGAGAACCAGTATTGCTGGAACCATGCTCTTAAAGCCCTCTGGAATAGAATTCATACATTCACTAAAGCTAAGCACCTTTGTGGCTATAAAGAAAATGATTGTAATAATCAATGCAACTGTAGAGCCATATACAAGTCCTACTGATGCATCGGAATTTGAAAATGCATCAATAAAGTTTGCTCCTTCAAAAAATCCGCCAGTGTAAATCATTCCTATAACACAGCAAATGATAAGTGACACTATTGGTAAAACCAAATGAATCACCTTTCCCTTTTGGGAAACTGGTGGATGTGGCTGGTCTTCTGCACCAGTGAGGCTGGCTGCATCTTTTTTCTTTTTCCTTTTCAGCTCTGCTATATTGTGAAGCTCAGCCAAATTCATTGAGCCGTAGTCAAAATTCATATAAGTAATGGTAAACATCATTACCAATGTAAGCAATGCGTAAAAATTATAAGGTATTGCCCTGATAAAAAGTGTAAGACCATTTGCTCCATCTACGAAGCCTGTAACTGCCGCAGCCCATGAGGAAATAGGGGCAATGATACATACTGGAGCAGCTGTGGCATCTATAAGATATGCCAGCTTTTCCCTTGAAATACCATGCTTATCTGTGAGTGGGCGCATAACAGAACCCACTGTGAGGCAGTTGAAATAATCGTCTATAAATATAAGCATTCCCAAAACTATTGTGGCTACCTGGGCTCCTGCCTTGGTCTTTACATGAGTAACTGCCCATTTTCCAAATGCAGCTGAACCACCAGCCCTATTCATAAGCATAACCATGCTTCCCAAAACTACCAGAAATACCAGTATGCCTACATTCCAGCTGTCTGAGAGTTGTCCAATCACTCCATCCACAAATATGTGCTCCATTGCAGTGGTAAAGTTGAAGCTTGCATAAAGTAATCCACCAGCACATATTCCGATAAAAAGTGATGAATACACTTCCTTTGTAATAAGAGCCAAAACTATCGCTGTAACTGCTGGCAAAAGTGACCATATTGTATTAGTAAATTCCATAAGTCTTCATATTCTCCTCTAAAATTTTTGCATGCTCCTCTTCCATTTCTGTAAGTGGCTTTCTAAGTGGGCCTGCTTCAAATCCCATGAGATTTAAAGCCTTCTTTACAGGAATTGGATTTACCTCTGAAAACAGGCTGTCTATAATTGGCAAAGCCTCAAGCTGCATCTTGGCTGCCTTTTTATAATCTCCATCAAGGCATGCCTGACACATGTCATGTGTCTGAAGTGGCGCAACATTTGAAAGTACAGAAATAACTCCCAAGCCACCAAGTGACATAATAGGTACTATCTGGTCGTCATTGCCTGAATATACATCAATACATCCATCGGCAAGCTGAAATAGCTTAGCTATCTGGCTGATATTTCCAGAGGCTTCTTTTATTGCAACGATATTTTTCACATCCTTTGCAAGCTTAACCGCTGTCTCAGGTAAAATATTGCAGCCTGTACGGCTCGGCACATTGTAAAGAATACAAGGCACATTTATAGCCTCTGCTGTGTCCTTGAAATGTACATACAGTCCCTTCTGTGTTGCCTTGTTGTAGTAAGGAGTCACTAAAAGTACTGCATCTGCCCCTGCTGCTTCAGCTTCCTTTGAAAGATAAATAGCTGTCTCTGTGCAGTTAGAACCTGTACCAGCGATTACAGGAACTCTCTTTGCCACTGTTTCTATGCAGTGCTTTATCACATCAATGTGCTCTTCGTGGGTGAGGGTGGATGCCTCTCCTGTAGTTCCACAAATGACTATAGCATCTGTGCTGTTTTTTATTTGAAATTCGATAAGCGCATCCAGCTTTTCATAATTAACAGTGCCGTCCTGATTAAAAGGTGTAACGATTGCTACGGCTGCACCGGTAAAAATACTCATAAATATTTCCTCCTTATTCATAAAAAAAGCTACTCACAGTAATAGATGAGTAGCTTAATAATTCATAAATAATGCGATAGCTCCCCATCCATAAATGTAGATGACAGTCACAGGGCTGTTGACCCTATGCCCAGGACGAGCAATTGCAGTGTTGCTCTCCTTCGGCGAAATTCCCTTTCATCTCATGTCACACGGCTCTGCACCATCAATAAGACTACTTTTGTCTTTCGCAACCTCTATCTTTTGTTTAATTGCCTTAATACTACATCTTAGATTTTTTACTGTCAACTATAATTTGATAAGGATATAAGCAATATGTTAAAATTACCTTAAATTTATGGGAGGGAAGATAATGAAAGCAATATTAAAAAAATTCTTAAGCATCACACTATGTCTGGCTTTTGCCACTGTTTTATTTACAGGCAACACCATTTATTCCAATGCCAAGACTGCAAAAGCTAAAAATCTAGTGGTGGTGCTTGACCCGGGGCACGACACTACACACGTAGGCTGCCATTATGAGGGCTTTGAAGAAGAAATTGCAAACCTGTATATAGCATATTATTGCAAGCAGGAATTGGAAAAATATAAAAACGTAACTGTATATATGACTCGCTACGGTTTTGAATGTCCTTATGGTGCAGACCCTGATTCAAAGTCTGCCTGCCTTTCCGCTAGAGTGGATTTTGCCAAATCCGTTAAGGCAGATGTTTTAGTGAGCCTTCACAACGACTACGACCCTGATTTAGATAAGACCCAAAACGGAGCAAAGGTAATCATACCTAATCCAAACTACAAGCCAGCCATTTACGTAAAAGGCAGTCAGCTGGGGCAGTCAATTTTAGATCAACTAACGGCAACCAGTCTTAATATCAACAACTGGAAAATGTGCCCAAATGGCACTGGTCTAGTCACCAGAGATTCTTCAAGTAGCACTTATCCAGACGGTTCTGCAAAGGATTATTACGCTCTTATCAATCAGTCTAAATCCGCAGGCTTTACCGCCGTTATTGTAGAACACGCTATCTGTACAAACGATTCAGACAGGCTCAATCATCTAAGCACACCTGAGCAATATCAAGAGCTTGGCATAGCTGATGCCACAGGCATCGCAAACTATTATGGTCTTACACTCAAATAATATTCAGGAGATTAATTAAGTGAGTAAGCAACGTATATTCAACATAATCCAAATAGGAAATAAAAACGATTTCACCAGCAGGTTTTTCGATATTTTCATCACCGTGGTTATCAGCACCAACATACTTATAACCATCCTTGAAACCTACAGCCAGATGGATCCTTATCGTCCTTTTTTGGATACAGTTGCTTTCATCACAATCATTATTTTTTGTGTGGAATATGCCCTTAGAATCTGGACCGCTGATTTATTGTATCCTAGTTTGACAAAACCAAAAGCCATTTTAAAATTTCTTATTTCCTATGATGGCATTGTGGATTTACTGACGATTCTTCCATTTTTCTTTTTATCTGGTTTTGTTGCATTTAGAATACTTAGAATCATCCGTATTTTTCACCTGTTTAGAATCAACGGGCAATATGATTCCTTTGCTGTTATATTTGCAGTACTTCATGAGAAAAGAAATCAGATTATATCCTCTGTATTAATCGTGTTGATTCTGATGCTTGCCAGCTCCATTGGCATTTATTATGCGGAGCATGAGGCACAGCCCAATGTTTTTAAAAATGCCTTTTCAGGAATCTGGTGGTCTGTGTCTACACTTTTGACTGTGGGCTATGGAGATATTTACCCTATCACTGTAGCTGGCAGAATCATGGCTATAGCCACTGCTTTTTTGGGTGTCGGTGTAGTGGCTATTCCTACTGGTATCATTAGTGCAGGCTTTGTTGAACACTATTCAAGAGTAAAGATGCTTGCAAATTTTGCCAGAGATGAGCACATAGATTTACTGACCATCAGAATAAATGATGCACACTGCTGGAACAATCTCACCATCTCAGAAATCGGGATGCCTGAGAATTTTATGCCTGCCATAGTTATGCGAGACAATGAGGCTATTGTTCCTGTGGCAGATTTAAAATTAAAAACCGGCGACACAGTTGTACTGGCCGCCGATGCATATTTTCTACATTCCTACTAATTGATTAATAGTGTCTCTATATAATTCATTTTCCGTATCAAAGGTGAGTGCTGCATTGGCTCCTAACTCCTTTGCTGTCCTTGCGGACGCTTCTGAGGAAGCCACAGCAAGCACCGGGATATCCACAAATCCCGCTCTGGTTTTTATGTACCTCAGTATCTTTTCACTGCCATACTCATCCACATCCATCTCTAATACAATAAGTTTTATCTGCCTGTGATACTGGCTGATATAGCACAGCGCATTATTTTCTGTAAATGCGCTGAGGATTTCAAATCTGCCCTGTTCTTCTGTATAGAGGTATTCCATACCTGTCTTTTTCCTGCCACTGATTCCAAGGAGCACAGGCTTGTCAAACTTATGAGAGGTTTCCACCTGCCATGTGGTACAGCAGTTTTTTCCATCCAGCTTTGATTTATAAAGTGCATCATCTGCCATACGAAAGGCTTCATCAGCGGAATTATTTCCCCTGTCGATGATAGCACCTATACTGACAGAAAATGGTTTTCCGTTTCCCACGCTAAAATCCGTCAAAAACATCTGCAAAGTTCTGCAACGCATCTGAAGTGTTGCGATGTCTTCCATGTTTGGCATAAACACTACAAATTCATCTCCACCGTATCGTCCGATTATGTCGTATGCCCTGAAGCTGTCTATCAGTAATTGACCTACTCTCTCTAAAAGCAAATCTCCTGTGCTGTGTCCCAGGTTATCGTTTACCTGTTTGAAATCATCCAAATCTATTACACACATGGCACAGCCTCTGTATGGTTCCCTGTTTTCATAAAAGTCATCTATTTTTTGTAGCAACGCACCTTTGTTAAGCACATGGGTCAGCTTGTCAAGGGAGCTGCTTTTCTTTAGCTCCTGCATTGCCAGCCCCTCACTGCTACGCATCGCCAGAATAATATGGGCTGAAAGCATTGACAGCACATATGCTGCCAGTATCATGTACATGTCTCTTGTAAAAATGTCATAAGGCTTGACATAAAATGATGTCAGTCCAAATATAATTATAATTGCCAGTTCTTCCATGCCATATTTATACATTCTATCAATATACAGCATAGGAAACAGCACAATCAGCATAGGAGTCCATATCGCCTGGGCTCCTGAAATGTCCGTCACATCCAGATAAACAAATATGCAGCTTAATGCAAAGTAAAAAAGTCCGCAGATTGTCCCTGTTGCATTGGTGCTTATTTCCCACTCATGTTCTCTGGTGTACCTGTTGATGTTGTAGTAAACGATAATCAAAACAATAAGCAGCAAGTGACCAATGTTTATTTTATATCCAGGCACTATAAGTGTACCTAAAATGGGCATAAATATAGCACCCCAAGCTGTGTACATGCACGCTTTTCTAAGCATATACAGATTATCCCTGTTGATAGTTTTCATACACTCAGCAAAGTATTTCAGTATCAGCTCATTTTCTGCCTTTTGAAATTTCCCTAAGTTAAAAAAGCGTTTAAACATACTCTAAATTTAACAGATGATTCTTATAAATAATTGCGTAGACTGTGAAAAGATTGTGAAAGATTAAATATTAGGGAAATTTTCTATTATGTGGCTTGCCAACACTCCCCTCACACCATGCTCTTTGGATGCATTCACACCTGCCACTCCGTGGATAAAGGTGGCGGTTTCAACTGCAATTTCTATCGATGTATTTACTTTTTGGACTATCAATGATGCTATTGCTCCAGCCAAAACATCTCCAGAGCCTGGGGTAGCTAGTGCTTCACTGCCGCTTGTCACAAAATGAGTGCTGTTTCTTTCAGCAATTATAGTTGTAAAATTTTTGAGCACAACGATGCAATTATTTTCTATAGCAAAATTTTTTGCCACATTTTCCATGTTATAGTTTATCTGGGACACAGGAAGCTTGCTTAATCTTTCCATCTCCTTTAAGTGTGGAGTGATAACTACAGGATTTTTCATGGCAGCTTTCTTAAAGACTGGTTTTACGCTGTCATCAGCCACTATGTTTAAACCATCTGCATCTATGACAATAGGTGTGCTAGATTCCTCTAGGGTCTTTTTTAGGATTTTTTTAGACAGCGCACCTGTGCCAAGGCCTGGTCCTATCAGTATGGTGTCTGCCCAACGGATTTGCTCTAAAAGCTCCTGTTCATTGAAAGTGTCGTAGCCCAAATACATTGCCTCAGGAAGGTTTTGCTGAATGCTGACTATGTTATTTCTATGGGTATAGATTTTCACCAGCCCTGCGCCTGTGGCTAGGGCGGATTTAGCTGACAAATAGCAGGCTCCATAAATGCTTTCGCTGCCTGCAATGATAAGCAGCTTTCCACAGCTTCCCTTATTAGCGTTTACCGGGCGTTTTTCTATTGATTTTATAATATCTGCCTCCACTATATCGCTATAGCCACTTGAGGCATCGTCAATGTAAATCCCCACATCTACAGTGTACACTTTTCCTGCTGCCGCCTTGCAATCTCCCAGAAGCAGCCCCTTTTTCATATAAGCGAAGGTGACAGTAACATCTGCACAAATCCCAACCTCACCCAGACATTTTCCACAATCTGCATCGTAGCCTGACGGGATATCCACAGCAACCACCTTTTTTGCACTGCTTCTGATGATATTTGCAGCATTCTCAAAATCCCCTGAAAGACCTCTGGTAAGCCCAATACCAAACATGGCATCTATGGTTATATCAGTTTTTTCTACGGCAGTCTTATCCAGTTTATTGTCAATTTTCAGACCGTAGCTTTCAGCGATAGATATTTCCTGCTGTAGCTGGGGGGAATACTTTTTTTGATTTCCAAGGATGATACACTTTACCTCATTACCTTTTAAATGTAGCAACCTGGCGATTGCCACACCATCTCCACCATTGTTGCCAGGTCCGCAAACCACTAAAAATCTGCAGGTTTCTGGAAACTCTTTTTCTATCACCTCCACCACCTTAAGTGCGGCTCTTTCCATCAAAACCAGTGAAGACACCCCATGGTCATTTATTGTTCTATTGTCACATGCCTGCATTTGGCAAGCAGAAAGTACTATAGCCATTTAATCGCTCCTTTTCTTATTACCTAGAATAACAAAATCAGCTCAAATTGCGAAGATTTTGCCGCTAATTAGTCTTTTTTAATTATATGCGAATATAGTATTATATGAATGACTAATTAATCAAACGAGGTTGTTTATGAAAGACAATTTTTATTGGAAGTTAAAAACATTATCATTGCCCATTGCATTCCAAAGCCTCATGCTTGCCCTGGTGGCTGCATGTGATGCCCTGATGTTGGGACAGGTCACCCAGGCACAAATGACTGCCGTTTCTCTGGCTACCCAGATTCAGTTTGTTCAAAATATGTTTTTGGCATCCCTCACAGCTGCCGGGTCTATTTTAGGTGCTCAATACTGGGGCAAGGGTGATAAAAACACTTTGAAAAGCCTTTTTAATCTCATGCTGATATCTGCAGGTATTATATCACTTTTGTTCTTTTTAGCCTGCGAGTTTATACCTGGTAGCCTCATGCACATTTTTGCCAGTGATGGGGAGCTTATTCAAATAGGCAGCTCGTACTTAAGAATTGCTGGCTGGTCTTATTTGATTACTGGTATATCACAATGCTACCTTGCCATAATGAAGGTCACAGACCATGTGACACCTAGCGCATGGATTAGCAGCAGTGCGGTAATACTAAATATCATTTTCAATAGTATTTTTATTTTTGGCTTGCTTGGGATGCCAAGAATGGAAGCTAACGGAGCTGCCTGCGCCACAACAATCGCCCGTATTGTGGAGCTTGCTCTTTGCATCATAGTTTCTGGTCAAAAGGATTTTATCAGACCAGCACTAAGCAAATTCTTTTCTGTGCATAAGCAGCTCATTAAAGATTTCATGCGCCAACTGATTCCTCTGTTAGGGGGTTCTCTTTTCTGGGGTGTTGGCTTCACATCATACACTGCCATCATGGGACACATGGGTGTAGATGCAGCGGCAGCAAATTCTGTGGCTGCGGTTATTCGTGATTTGATGTGCTGTGTATGCAATGGTATAGCTGGTGCTGCAGGAATTATGGTTGGAAACGAGCTGGGTGCTGGAAACCTGGAAAAAGGCAAAGAATATGGTATAAGACTAAGAAATATATCTTATGTGGTAGGCTTTGGCTCAACTGCCATAATACTTGCCATCACTCCTATCGTAGTGCATTTTGTGGTTCTCACAGAAACCGCTCAAAAATATCTCACTGGAATGATGATAATAATGGCGTTCTATATGATTGGACGTTGTGTAAATACCATCACCATCAACGGTGTTTTAGATGGCGGTGGGGATACCATTTTTGATATGTATAGCCTGGCTGTGTGCATGTGGGGTATCGCTATTCCACTGGCACTACTGGGAGCTTTCGTATTTCACTGGCATGTATTTTTAGTGTATGCCTGCACCTGCCTTGATGAAGTAGGGAAAATCCCTTGGGTGATGATTAGATTCAGAAAATATAAATGGGTTAAAAACCTTACAAATGATTTGGAGTAAAAATGGTCTGCCTCTTTTCTATCATTTCGAAATCATCACTTTCTCTAATGAGGTCATTACTCTGGC
>CAMNPQ010000017.1 GCA_946548305.1 uncultured Pseudobutyrivibrio sp. | reverse complement strand
TCCATAATAAATGTAGGCTGGATAAGATTCTCCTCACAGAACTCCTCGAAGAAGAGGTTAAGGATATCACCCTTCTTGTGGCGCTCCTCAAACTCGATGCCCTTCTCACGAGCAAGTGCCTTAGCGGCTTCATCATCTGCTACTGTATCAAAATCGATGCCTGCATACTTCTTAACAGCATCTGTCATTGTAAGTCTTTCGAATGGCTTACCAAGGTCGATTTCTACTCCGTTATAAGAAATCTTTGTAGAACCAACAACCTTTTCAGCAAGGTATCTGAACATGCTCTCTGTGAGCTCCATCATACCTTCGTAATCTGTGTATGCCTGGTAAAGCTCCATAAGAGTGAACTCAGGATTGTGTCTAGCATCAACACCCTCGTTACGGAAAACTCGACCGATTTCGAATACTCTCTCAAGACCACCAACGATAAGACGCTTTAAGTAAAGCTCAAGAGAAATACGAAGCTTACGCTCCTCGCCAAGTGCATTGTAATGTGTAAAGAATGGACGAGCTGCTGCACCACCTGCGTTTTCAACAAGCATAGGTGTCTCAACTTCCATGAAATCACGACCTGCAAGGAAGTTACGGATTTCGCGCATCATAAGTGAACGCTTAATGAAAACATCCTTTGAATCCTTGTTCATGATAAGGTCAACGTAACGCTGTCTGTAACGTGTATCTGTATCTGTAAGACCGTGGAACTTCTCTGGAAGAATCTGAAGTGACTTTGAAAGAAGAGTCATTTCCTCAGCATGGATAGAAATCTCACCAGTCTTTGTTCTAAAAGCGTAACCCTTTACGCCGTAAATATCACCGATATCAGACTTTTTGAAATCTGCGTATGAATCCTCACCGATTGCGTCACGTGCTACATAAACCTGGATGCTGTTCTGTAAATCCTGAATGTTACAGAAGCTAGCCTTACCCATAACACGCTTGAACATCATACGTCCTGCAATGCTAACGTGGATTGGAGCTGCATCCATGATTGCACGACGCTCGTTGTAATCATCATTGATAGCCTGCTTAGCAGCTTCCTCATCCATGCCATCTGTGTTAACCGCTGGACGACCTGCTAAAAGCTTAGCCTCATGCTCCTCGTAAAGTGCGCGAACTTCATCACTGTGATGAGTCTGGTCGAACTTTGTAATCTGAAATGGATCCTTGCCAGCCTCCTGGAGTGCAGAAAGCTTTTCACGGCGAACCTTTAATAACTGGTTAATATCCTGTTCTGCCATAATATCTCCTTATCTATTTAAATTAATATAATACTTTCTCATAAACCATTAAATTATATCTGCGGTTACAATTCATGTCAAGAAAACGTGCATTGTAATCTACCTTTAAGAGGCACGATTTTCCCTTATTAAACCATCTGAACCAGCCATACATCTGACTTTACCATGAAATAACCCATAATGTTTTTAATAAGTTCCGTTCCCTGTACGAAAAAATATACCCAAACTATGCCAAGCCCTGTAAAATGAGCCAGCACAAATGCAAGTGGTGCCATTATCACCCAGGTGAACACTGAATCAAACAGGAATGTGACCAGCGTCTTTCCCCCTGAGCGCAGTGTGAAATATGAGCAATGACTGAATGAGCAAAATGGCATCCAAATTGCTGCTACAATTATAAATTTTGTTGCAAGGCTGCGTATCTCAGGTGTTACATTGTATATGTGAGGGAATATACCACCAAAAATCAACATGATTATTGCCATTATAGTGCAGCAAAAAACACTGAAGGCTATCATCTTGTTATCAGCATCCTTTGCTTCCTCAAGCTCTCCAGCTCCCAAATGCTGTCCCACAACTATGCTGATACACGCACCTAATTGAATAAACACTATATTAAACAGATTTCCAACTGTATTGGAAATACTAAGGGCTGTGAGAACATTCATGCCCCTGATGGAATAGCTCTGAGTAACAGCACTTACACCAGCAGCCCATAAAACTTCATTTAACATGAGAGGAGCACCCTTTATCAAAATCTGATTGAAAATCTTTGTTGGAATTCCAAGACCTGTGTAAGCACCTATCAAATATTTATTTTGACTTCTGTGAGTATGCGCCCAGATTATTACCACAGCTGCCTCAATATATCTGGCAATAACCGTAGCAGCTGCCGCACCTGCTACACCCAGCTTTGGAAATGGACCAAACCCAAAAATCAGACAGTAGTCTAATATAGCATTTGTGGCAACAGCTATCATTCCAGCTACCATAGGTACCACCGTCTGACCAGTCTCTTTTATGTTGGTTGCATAAGCCTGATTCACAGCAAATGGAATCAGTCCAACTAATATTATTCCCAAATACTGTAAGCCTAAGGATAATGCAAGCTCAGGAGATGCTCCCTCGCTTTCAGTGAGGAAAAGTGAAATCAAATCACTTCCAAATACAGTAAACAGCATTATTCCAAGTATTGTCACTAAAAGAGTGGAATACAGCTTAAACCTAAATGTATACATATGACCTTTGTGGTCACCCTTACCAAAATATTGTGCTCCATATATACTTCCTGCCGATGCAGCACCAAATATTCCCAAGGAAAATACAAAATTCAACTGATTTACAGTTGCCACAGCTGAAATCGCCTCCTGCCCCAGCTGTCCAACCATAATGTTATCTAGAAAGCTTACAAAATTTGTAATTGCCTGCTGAATAATCATTGGTGTTGCCAAAAATATATATCTTCTATAAAATGCTTTATTTCCAATGTACTTTTGTTTTAAATTTGCAAGCATTGTACCCTCCCGTATTCGTCTTTCTTAATTATTCTTTACAAAGCACAAAAAGTCGCAACCATATCGGTTGCGACTTTTAATAATTGATAACACTATTTTGTCTTTTTTGCAGCTACAATCTTGTACTGGAATGAACCAGACTCTGTCTCAACAGTGACGGTGTCACCTTTTTTGTGACCAAGAATTGCTCTACCTACTGGAGACTCATTTGAAATCTTGCCTTTGAGACTGTTTGCCTCTGTTGAACCAACGATTTTGTATTCTGTCTCCTCATCAAACTCTACATCAAGAAGTGTAACTGTCCAACCGATATTGATATTTTTTGTGTCCTGCTCTTCTGTAACAACTTCTGCATTTTTAAGGATTTTCTCGATTTCCTCGATACGTGCTTCGATATCACGCTGCTCATCCTTAGCTGCATCGTACTCAGCATTCTCTGAAAGGTCGCCCTGCTCTCTGGCTTCCTTAATCTTCTGAGAAACTTCTTTACGTTTGTTGACCTTAAGGTCTTCTAATTCGTCCTCTAATATTTTAAGTCCTTCGGCAGTAAGTAAATTCTTCTTTGCTTCCATATAAACTTCCTTTCCCCTACGATATATTTTTGAAAGAGCCTATTTACTAAAACCCTTATAAATTCAATAGCTTAGTGAATTATAAGCCACAGAATATTTGATGTCAAGAACCACCATATTCTTTCGCAAAATGTTCAAAAAGTGATTCTAACTCCTCATAGGATTCCACATCATTTATGCTTCCACGAAGCTTGCTGGCTCCTTTATAGCCAGCTGTGTACCATGCAGCATGCTTTCTCATTTCACGAATGCCTAAATAATCTCCCTTAAAGGCTATTTGTAGCTTGGCATGGCGAAGCATGGTTTTTATCATTTCTTCCATAGGTGGCTTGCCTATAATTTCACCAGTTTCAAAATAATGAAGTATCTGATGAAATATCCAAGGATTCCCCTGGGCACCACGGCCTATCATAAATCCGTCGCAGCCTGTCTGTTCCCTCATGGCAATAACATCTTTGGCATCTAAAATATCTCCATTTCCTATAACAGGGATGGATACAGCTGCCTTTACATCTGCTATTACATTCCAATCAGCTTTGCCAGCATAGTATTGTTCTCTGGTTCTGCCATGAACTGCCACTGCTGCCGCTCCAGATTCTTGCGCTACATGGGCCATCTCCACTGCATTTACATGGTCCTCGTCAAAACCCTTTCTGATTTTTACCGTAACCGGCTTTTTAATGGCATTCACAATAGCCTCAATTATTTTACCAGCTAGAACAGGATTTTTCATAAGCGCAGAGCCTTCCCCATTGTTTACAATCTTTGGCACTGGACATCCCATGTTAATATCTAAAATATCAAAATTCCTGTTTTCAATTTTAGCTGCCATCTTCGACATTATTTCTGGGTCAGAACCAAAAAGCTGCAAACTTACAGGGCGTTCCCTCTCATCTACTGTGAGCAGGCTTTCTGTGTTTTTATTATTATAGTAAATGCCTTTAGCACTTACCATTTCCATGCAACATAAAGCAGCCCCCTGTTCCTTGCATAACAAGCGAAATGGCAGGTCTGTTACGCCTGCCATTGGAGCCAAAATTAGATTATTTTCCAGTTCTACATTTCCAATTTTTAATTTCTCTATCATTATCGTTTCTGCTTGTCGTAAATAAATTTCATACCGTATAGTGTGAGGTTTGGGTTATATATATCTATGCATTTGGTCTCGCTTGAAATCAAATTTCCCAGACCACCTGTAGCTACAACCTTTACATTCTCATAGCCACTTTCTTCAATCATATGCTTTACAATATATTCCGTTTGACCTATCTGTCCGTACACAAGACCTGCCTGCATAGAAGAAATAGTCTCCTTTGCCAGTATTTTCTCCGGCTTCTTTATCTCTATCTCTGGTAATTTAGCAGCGTCCTCCCAAAGAGCTCTCGCACTGATTCTAATTCCAGGAGCGGTAACTCCAGATACAAATGCACCACTTGCATCCACCAAATCGTAGGTGGTAGCTGTGCCAAAATCAAGAACAAGCACAGGTCCACCGTAAAGCTCAAAAGCTCCAGCAGCGTCTACAATTCTGTCTGCACCGATCTGCTTTGGGTTTTCAGTGGCAATTCGAATACCTGTCTTAATACCAGCCTCTACAATAATAGGCTGAATATCGAAGTACTTGATAATTGAGCTGGTCAAAGAATGCATTACATTTGGAACAACTGATGCAATTATCACATCATCTATTTTATTTGCATCCAAATCATTGGAACGAAGAATGTCCTTTATAATAATACCAAATTCATCTGATGTCCTATTGATTTTTGTGGTAATTCTAAAATTACCCCTTAGTTCCTCACCATCAAATACGCCCATAGTTATATTTGTATTTCCAACATCAATTGTAAGTAACATTCTACATTCCCTCTCCCAAGAAAACTACTTTATAATATGTTTCTAATGCTTCAAATAGTTCCTGTCTTTCTCTTTGCATTCTTTTCACTTCTAAGGCTGAGCCTATCTCGTCATAAAGCAAATCGTCCTCATTATGGTCAACCTCAATGCGAAGACTTCCGTCTTCCTCGTATATCATCTGGATTGTGCCACTGACTTCTTCTGTGTACATAACACACATTATTTTAAGTTCATCCTTAATCATCGGGGGAAGCCCCTCAAATTCCGGATTTAAATAAAACTTTTTCGTGTAGCAGCTTGCGCCACATAGAACTGTTTCTTCTTCCATTAAGTATATCCGTAGATTCCTCTTACAGAAACCTCTCCTGTCCTAATTATTTTTTCTTTTCCCTGAACTTCAACTATCAGCTCACCTTTGGAATCAATCCCCTTTGCAATTGCCTCGTAGGAATTTTCCCGAGCTTCTATTCTAACACGTTTTCCAATGTTGGCAAGGTTTCTTTCGTATTCTTCCTTTAGCCCTGTCATATCTTGGGTAGTAATAAATATATTGTAATACTTTTTAAAACATTCCCATATCTTCTGTGTCAGTTCCAAGCGGTGAGCTGTTTTTGCTGTGCTTAGATTTTTTTCAAGCTCTAAATCAACAGATGTGGCTTTATACGCAATCTCCTCGTCAAATATTCTGTTGTGAACATTGACACCAATTCCCACTACTACAAACCATGGTCTTGCATCTTTCATTTCCATTTCGGTCAAAATGCCACATATTTTTTTCCCATCAAAAACTATATCATTAGGCCATTTTATCTGTCCTTCTATACCGTATAGCTGTGAAATAGCTTCTCTTACAGCCATAGCCGCAACTACTGTGATGGTGGGAACAGCTTCAATGGATAGCTCATCTGGTAAAAGCAACATTGATGTAGCAATTGAATCATTTTCAGGTGATTCCCATTTGCGACCAATCCGCCCTTTTCCAGCGGTCTGCATTCCAGCAGATATCACAAGTCCCTGCTGCTCTCCTTCATGGGCTCTTTTTTTTATCCTGTCATTTGTCGAATCAACTGATTCATAGTATTCATATCTTATGTTATCAAGCATTTCCCAATGTTGCGTACATTATTGCCTTGATAGAATGCATACGATTCTCCGCCTCATCAAAAACAACTGAACGCTCACCTTCAAATATTTCGTCTGTAACTTCCATACAGTCGATGCCAAATTTTTTATTTATTTCTTTTCCGATTGTAGTATTCAAATCATGGAATGCAGGTAAGCAATGCATAAACTTCGCATCTGCCTTGGCATAGGAAAAGGCAGTTGCATTCACCTGATAAGGTTTCAAATCATTGATTCGCTCCTCCCAAACCTCATCTGGCTCTCCCATAGAAACCCACACATCTGTGTAGATTACATCTGCATCCTTACAACCGCTTTCTACATCCTCGGTCAAAGTTATGGTTGCTCCTGTCTCCTTTGCAATTTCCTGACATTTTTCAACTAACCAGCTTTCTGGAAAGTATTTTTTGTTAGTGCATGCCACAAAATCCATGCCAAGCTTTGCACAAGTAACCATAAGGGAGTTACCCATATTATAGCGGGCATCACCCATATATACAAACTTTATTCCAGAAAGTTTTCCGAAATGTTCCTTAATAGTCATCATATCAGCTATCATCTGGGTAGGATGAGATTCATTTGTAAGTCCATTCCATACAGGAACTCCTGCATATTTTGCTAAATCTTCAACCTTGGTTTGCTCAAAACCACGATACTCAATACCATCATACATGCGTCCCAATACCCTTGCTGTATCTGCGATTGACTCCTTCTTGCCTATCTGCGAACCTGATGGGTCTAGATATGTCACATTTGCCCCCATGTCGTAAGCTGCAACTTCAAAAGAGCAACGAGTACGTGTAGATGTTTTTTCAAATATTAATGCAATATTTTTTCCTGCCATATAAGCCTTTTGAGACTTTCCCTGTTTCTTTTCAGCTTTAAGCTTTAATGATAAATCAATCAGATAGTTGATTTCCTCTGGTGTAAAATCTAGCATTTTTAAAAAATTCTTCCCTTTTAAATCCATAGACACCTCCTAATATCGTTGTATAATTATACACTTAATATGATTTATTATGCATTATAAAACAAAAAAGCTCTCGGGTAAAGACCAAGAGCTCATAATATGATTTAGTTTCTCTAAATTTTTTCTAGTAAAATACATGGTTGCCTATTACAAGACCCTCTTTAGATCCTGCACGTCTAAAGTGTGTCAAACCACCTGTTGGGTCGCTACCTGCAATTGCCTCCTGGGCTGCCTGCACACAAGAAGCCTTTGGTCCATTTGAAAGAACTGTTGACATACGTGATGTTGAGAACTGTCCCTTTGCAAAAATAACACCACTAACTGTGTTTGCATATGAACCACTGCAAACACGGTTCATAACAACCGCACCTACTGCTACCTGTCCTTCATATGGCTCGTTGCCAGCCTCAATCTGAATGATTGCTGCAAGTAAAGCAACATCATCTGCCGAGCTTATAACTGCCTGCTTTGTAGCTGCCGCTGCTGCAGCCTGTTCCTTAGCTGCCTGAGCTGCTGCTTCGGCTGCTGCCTTTGCCTCAGCCTCTTCCTCTACGGTGATAGCCTCGCCTGTTGCCATATCAACCTGAACATATTCTGCTTTTACATAACCAGTAGTGCTACCATCTGTAACTGCTACCCAGCCATCCACTTCCTCGGCTTCAGAATTAACAGTAAGCTTTGTTCCCTTTGAAACAACCTTTAAAATCTTAGCATCTTCTGAAGCTTCGCTACGAATACGCAATCCTGCTACATCTGTAGTAGCATAAGAATTGCACACATCAATAGCAAGCTCATAAGCGTCAATTCCTGTCACACAGAAATCTGCTGATACAAAACCATGAGCATTACCTGACTCGATTTCATACCAACCATCAAATACATCTATAAGTGTAGCCACATCCCCTGCACGAAGCTTTCCTATCACCTCTGCATCACCGTCAGCCTCTGCACGAATGTAAAGATATTCATCTACATCAGCCATCAGCTTGTCTGACCATGCGTCATATTCATCTTCTAAATCAGGCTCTACCTGATCTGTAGTAGCCGCTACTATAGTGACATCTGCTGATTCATAAACCAAACTATTATCACCAGCTGTAAGTTCCATTGCAGAAACTGCTGAAAACACACCTGCTGTACTTGCCGGGTTAATGTCTGCATTTGAACTGTCAACACTGTTATTTGCCTCTGCCCATGCATTAGTAAACAATATAACTGTTGCAATTGATAAAGCAGCTGCCTGTTTAAATTTTTTCATAAGCCTCCGTCACTTTTTTACAAAAGTTTTCTATTTGTTACGAACTTGTTACGTTTGGTAATATAACATTATTACAATTATTTGTCAAATTTTGGGCTTCTCACATTGACATTTATTTTTAGCTTGGTATGATTTATTTGTTTATTTTCAAATTAAAAAGAGGTATTTCTTCATATGAAAAAGATAGTTATGACAGGTGGTGGTACTGCTGGACATGTCACTCCAAATCTAGCACTTGTCCCACTTCTCAAAGAAAACAATTACGAAATTTCCTATATAGGTTCCTATACAGGAATTGAAAAAAGCATGGTAGAGGAAACAAATATTACCTATTATGGTATTTCCTCTGGTAAACTTAGACGCTATTTTGACTTGAAAAACTTTTCTGATCCATTCAGAGTTATTAAAGGTTTTTTTGAAGCTAATAAGCTGATGAAGCAATTAAAACCTGACGTGGTATTTTCCAAAGGTGGATTTGTTTCTGTGCCTGTAGTTATGGCTGCAGCAAAAAATCATATTCCAGCTATTATTCATGAGTCAGATATGACTCCTGGACTTGCAAATAAATTAGCCATTCCATTTGCATCAAAGGTATGCTGCAATTTTCCTGAAACAATGCAGTACCTTCCTGAAGGTAAGGCAGTACACACAGGCTCTCCTATTAGAAAAGAGCTTTTCAGCGGCAATAAGGAAGCTGGTTTAGAATTTACCGGCTTTAACGCTGATAAGCCTGTGATTCTTATTATGGGAGGAAGCATCGGCTCACGCTTTATCAACAATGCTGTATGGGCTTCCCTGGACACATTACTTGAGGACTTTCAAATTGTTCATTTGGTTGGCAAGGGAAATATCAACAATGATTTAGTTGGTCGTGCTGGTTATAAACAATATGAGTTTATAAGTGAACAGCTTAACGATATTTTTGCAATGACTGACCTTATGATTAGCCGGGCTGGAGCTAATTCAATCAGCGAGATTTTAGCACTCAAGATTCCAAACATTCTGATTCCACTTTCTGCTGCTGCAAGTAGAGGTGACCAGATTTTAAATGCTGCAAGCTACGAAAAGCAAGGATTTTCAACTGTATTACAAGAAGAAGAGCTTACTGGAAAATTGCTTGTTAGCTCAGTTAATGACGTGTACGCACGCCGTGATGAAATTCGTGCCCGTATGGCAGAATCAAAGCTTTTAGATGCTAATAATGTAATTATGAACTTAATAGAAAACATAAAATAAGAGCCTGTAAACATAAACTCAAATTATTAAATGAGCTAGTAGGCTTCAAGCTCATATTTTACTCAAGCGAAACATGTTGTTGAGCGGAGTAATATATGGCTTGTAGCCGTAACTAGCGGAGTTTATTAACAGGCTCTTTCTTAGTGTTTATTATTACATACTTAGTTTCTTTACAACCTCAGCAGTTTCAGCATCACTGAAGCTCTGATGACTCCATTCTTTGATGGCATCATCCCCATCCCATCTAGGGATTACATGGATATGAAGATGGTGAACTGTCTGTCCAGCAGCTTCACCATTATTTTGTATGATGTTAACTCCATCGCAGCCAAGCTTAGCCTTCATATTGTTTGCAATCTTCTTGGCAAGAGGAAGTGCCTTTGCAAGCACATCATCATCTGCCTCTAAAAGATTTGCAAAATGATTCTTAGGTAATATCAGTGCATGGCCCTTTGTAGCTGGTGATGCGTCTAATATTACGTTAAAATCTCCATCTTCATAAATTGAATTTGTAGGAATATCTCCATTTGCTAATTTACAAAAAATACAATTGTTGTCTTTCATTTCATTCCTCCTATTTTTAGCTAAAAGTAAATATTTCGTCCAACATTCTGAGAGTTCTAAAATTTCCTTTTGCAGTCATATCGCCAACAGAAAATGCACGCTGAAATGTCTCTCGACCTGCCACTATATTGTCCATTATGCTGCCATTCAGTTTCATGTAAACATCTATATTATCTTCTTTGCCATAGCGGCACTCCAGCTGCTCCCCAGCCGCATTTATAAATAGTGGCTGATTCTTACCCTCTATCATAAAAAGATATTTGGCACTAAACTCAGGATTTCCTCTAAAATGAGCTTTAAAGTCATTTATATATTCACCATCATCATCCTCTTTTTTCTGCCCCATCATATCTCTAAATATATTGGTAAGGTCTGCAATATCTGCCTTTTGAGTCTGTACATATTCATCATCTGACACAAATTTTGACAGCTGCTCAGATTCCTGGGGTGACAGCTCCAACTGAGCAGTCCGAAGTATACTTCTGGTAACTGCCTGATTGCTGGTTGGCAATCCCTTTGTGTGCTGGGATATAGTTCGATACAGCGTCTCTACCTTTTTTTCTATAATATGGGCATACTCTGAATTTTCTTTAAATTCTTTCAAATCCTCTACATAGCCGCAGAAGCCTGAACAAGGCAAGCCTCCCAAAATTTCCCATGCATTTTCCAGCGTCACCATCGCCTCACGCTCACCATAAGTAGTGGACATAACCACTGGCTGCATGTAGGTAGTGGCAAGTGCAGTCTTGTCTGCATAAAGCCAGCAGGCATCCAAAAACTGGTTCATGTATCCCCCAATTCCAAGCCACTCTACTGTGGTTGCCAGGATAATTCCATCTGCATCCTTCAGTGTCTGTGGCAGCATAGAAATGGTATTTTTCTGTTCATAAATATTATATAGCTTAACCTCCACCTGAAGTTCGGTAAGCACCTGTTCCATTTTATTTATTACATATAAGGTGGGATCCTCCAAGAGGCCTCGCCCTCCATAGTAAATGTTGACCTTCATACATTATTCCTTTCATAATGCTGCCCTCATAATTTTTAATCTAATTATACATTAAACTATATAAAAATGTATCAGTGTTTTATAAGTGTGGCTATTCCATATGTAAAAAAAGTAATTATTATTCCTGCAAGCAAACCGCCTATATGTCCCACATTGTCTGTGCCTGCTGTGGCAAAACCAAAATACAATGTCAAAACAGCCATAAAAAGCATTCTTTTTGCGCTAATCCCGTGATATCGACCTTTGTTCACAAGAATGACAATTATCATGCCTCCAACTATACCAAAAATCGCACCAGAGGCACCTGCAACTATGTCATTTTTTCCCATCAGGCACATGTAAAAAAATGACAAAAAGGAGCCAGCTAGTCCTGACCCCAAATATATTCCTAAATAACGCACTGAACCCACTGCTCGTTCAAAAATCTGACCAAGCAGAAATAACAGTAGCATGTTATTCATCAAATGTTCAATTCCAAAATGCATAAAGGTTGCTGTAAAAAGCCTATACCACTGACCGCTGCCAAGTATCACTGTAGGATTCATAGCTCCATGGGCAAGCATAAATAAGCCATCCTCTGTATTACCAATTATTTCCAGACTGATAAAGGTTAATATATTTGACAATACGAGTATGAATGTTATAGGCGTTTCCTTTGGATTAAAATATTCGTCCTTCAATAGTTATTTTACGCAAGCATTTCCTGTGGCATTCTGTGAAGAAGTCCTCTCATTGCCACCTTATGCTTTTCCTCCATCTCTGTAAGTGGGAGTCTTAGACTTCCTACATTAAATCCTAACATATTCATGGTGGATTTAACAGGGATTGGATTTACTTCGCAGAAAAGTGCATCTACTAATTCCAGATAATCAAGCTGAAGCTGTCTAGCCTTTTTCTCGTTGCCGTTAAGGTATTCCATAACCATATCATGTGTGCCTTGTGGTGCCACATTGGAAAGCACAGAAATAACTCCCACACCGCCAAGAGAAAGGATTGGCACGATTTGATCATCATTGCCTGAATATATATCCAGGCAGCCTCTGCATAGGCTGGCAAGCTTGGTAATCTGTGAAATATCGCCGCTGGCTTCCTTTATTCCTACTATATTTTTGTTTTCAAGTCCAAGCTTCATAGCTGTCTCTGGAAGGATGTTGCAGCCTGTGCGGCTAGGCACATTGTACATGATGATAGGAAGGTCTATCTCATGGGCTATCCTTGTGTAGTGCTCGTAAAGCCCCTGCTGTGTTGCCTTATTATAAAAAGGTGTAACAATAAGAAGTCCATCTACTCCTAATTTTTCAAGCTTTTTTGAAAAATCAATAACCAGCCTGGTGGAATTTGCACCTGCCCCTGCTATAACAGGAATGCGGTGATTTACTCTTTTTACTGTAAAATCAATAACAGAAAGCTTCTCTTCCTCGCTCATTGTGGCTGGCTCACCTGTAGTGCCGCACACAACTATTGCATCTGTGTGTCCCTCAATCTGTCTGTCTATAAGAGTTCCAAGCATGTCATAATTTACGGTATCATCATCGTTAAATGGAGTAATAAGTGCTACTCCTGCACCCTTAAATAATGTCATGGCCGTCCTCCTTTACAATATCAGCGATTAGCTCGCGCTCGTCCATATGGTGCTTTACGCCCTTGATTTCCTGGTAATCCTCGTGACCCTTACCTGCAAGCACCACTATGTCCCCTTCCTTAGCATTAACCAGGCAATAACGGATTGCCTCCTTGCGGTCAGGGATAGTTACATATTCACCATCGGCTTTCCTAACACCGATTAAGATGTCATTAATAATATCCATTGGCTCTTCGTTACGTGGGTTGTCGGATGTAACAACTGTAAGGTCAGCTAATCTAGAGCTTACCTCACCCATCTCGTAACGACGGCTTTTTGCACGGTTACCTCCGCAACCAAACAAGCAAACCAATCTGCCTGGCTCGTAAGCCTTAAGTGTTGTAAGAAGACTTTCAAGAGCCATAGCATTATGTGCATAGTCAATCATAACTGTAAATTTCTTTGAAACCGGGACAAGCTCGATACGTCCCTTTACGTGAACATCCTTGAGTGCTGCCTTGATTTTGTCCTCTGCCACATCAAACTGCTTGCAGATAGCAACTGCTGTAAGTGAATTATAAACAGAGAATGTTCCTGGCACATTTACCTCTACATCCATGTCTTCCTTGCCAGCAATGTGGTACTTAACACCAAGTGCGCCGTGCTCCTTTAGAAGCTCTACATTTTCAGCAATAAGGTCGTTGTCCTTGCCGTAACCGTATTTGATAACATCACAGGTATGTCCCTCAAGGATGCCTTCGATGTGCTCGCTGTCTCCGTTGAAGATACCTACCTTACACTGCTGGAAAAGAAGGCTCTTGCAGTGCATATAATCTGCAAAATCCTTGTGCTCGTTCTCACCGATGTGGTCTGGCTCAAGATTTGTGAATACACCGATGTCAAAAGTAAAGCCTGATACTCTGTGAAGCATAAGAGCCTGTGAGCTAACCTCCATAACAACTGCATCACATCCTGCATCTACCATCTGTCTGAAAAGCTCCTGCACGCGATATGATTCAGGTGTTGTGTTAACAGCTGGAATGCGCTCCTCACCTACGATTGATTCGATAGTGCCGATAAGACCAGTCTTGATACCAGCCTTTTCAAGGATAGACTTAACCATATATGTTGTAGTCGTCTTACCCTTTGTACCAGTGATACCGATGGTCTTAAGCTCCTTAGCAGGATGACCAAAGTAAGCAGCTGAAAGAATAGCCAGTGCCTGGCGGCTGTTTGCTACCTTAATATATGTAACGCCCTCTACTGGCTCTACGTCCTTTTCAATGATTATAGTGCCTGCGCCCTTTTCGATTACATCAGGTATGAAATCATGTGCATCCCTAACTGTACCCGAGATACACACAAACACACTATCCTTCTCTACTTTTCTAGAGTCATACACCAATGTGGAGATTTCTTTATCAAGCTCTCCTGCATATAATTCATAATCTAATTCTTCTAAAAGAGTTGTTAATTTCATTTCATTTCCTTTCCAAAGGCTTCCCCCTCTGGGGTTGCTAGGCTCCAGTGGAGCCTGTTCAGCAACGACCGAGCCGGGAGGCGAGACAAGCTGTCAGCGAAGCTGACTGATGAGGGTCATACCTAGCGCCCTCCAAGTGTTTCATTCGCCAGTTACATGCACAAGCATTATATTTCTCCGGTCGACAACACGTCTCCCTTGAGAAATAAAATAGCTTGTGCATTACTGGCTCATTATCAGTTTAGTTGGCGCTAATTATATCTCGATTTCGCCAGTGAATACCTCCGTCGCTGGTCCAGTCATAAACACATGATTACTCTTGCGATCATACTCAATAGTTAGATCGCCACCGCGAAGATGCACCAGCACCTTATCTTCTGTTTTTCCATTTAAGATGCAAGCCATAACGCAAGCGCAAGTGCCTGTGCCGCAAGCCCAGGTCTCGGCGCTGCCTCGCTCCCACACTCGCATATTAGCCTCAGTACGGCTAATTATCTGAACAAATTCTGTATTAGTACGCTTTGGAAATCTTTCATGGTTTTCAAAAAGCGGTCCATAAGTCTCAAGTGGGAAATTTGCTGTATCATCTACAAACACAACTGCATGTGGGTTTCCCATAGAAACACAAGTCATGTTCCAGGTCTTTCCACCTACCTCGATTGGCTCATCTATCACTTTGTCCCCATCAGCTACCACTGGAATCTCAGCTGGTGTAAGGATTGGCTCGCCCATATCTACACGAACCTGCTCACCCTTACCATCCTTAGGGAAAAGAATCAGTGTAAGAACTCCGGCTCCTGTCTCCACTGTGATTTCAGTTTTGTCTGTGAGATGGTGATCATACACGTATTTGGCAACACAACGGATGCCATTTCCGCACATCTCAGCCTCCGAGCCGTCTGCATTATATATGTGCATTCTGAAATCTGCCTTGTCAGATGGGCCTATGGTGATGAGGCCGTCCGAGCCGATTCCAAAATGTCTGTCACTTACTTTGATAGAAACTTCTGCTGGGTTTTCAACCTTCTCTTCAAAAAGGTTTACATATATATAGTCATTACCGCAGCCATGCATTTTCGTGAATCTCATGATAATCAATATGTTACTATTCACAGTTTATAAATGATTAATAAAACACTCTTGTCAAACTTGTTTGTAAAAGAGTTTTTAGTAATCATTTATAAACTGGAATCAGTGACTCCACCCACATGAATAATGTTAAGTGCTTTAGCACTGGGAAAGAAGTCTGAAAGACTTCCATTATGAATAGGGGGTGGCGTTACTGTGAATAGTAACCTCTCCTATGCTTTATATTTAATTTAAGTATACACCGCACTTTTTAATTTGCTAAGCACTATTAGTGCGCAAAATATTGCAAATAGTGCTATCGAGTTTTATACTCAATGTAGAATCATAATACGTGCATGATAATAAAAGGTGAAACTATGACCGAATACCTCAAAAAAGGTTACCTATATTCAAACTTTAAAATATTCCATCTTTCTGACTCTAACCTTGGAGAAATCGACTTCCACTACCACGATTTCCACAAGGTCTTGATTCATTTGGCTGGTAATACTTCTTATTCTATAGAAGGTCAAACCTTTGATTTACAGGCCAATGATATCGTGTTTGTAAGTGCTGGCGAGGTTCATCGCCCAATTTTTCATGATAATTCCACTTACGAGCGAATCATCATATATATATCTAAGGAGTTTTTGGCTGAATATAGCCAGACTGACAATGATTTATCCTATTGCTTTAGAAATGCAATGGAAAATGGTTCCCACGTTTTGCGACTTCATTCCTTTAAGAATTCAAGAGTAGCCGCTACTGTCAGCAAGCTTACCTCCAACCTTGGAAAAGATGATTATGCAAACGAACTTTTCATGCAGGTGCTCTTCCTTGAATTTATGGTAGAGCTAAATCGAGCTGCCATCAGTAATGAAGTAGAATATCTTTCTACAAGCTACTCTGGCAGCAAAATTAATTCTATCATTAATTATATTAATGAAAACCTAACATCCGATTTGTCAGTTGACACTATATCTGGACAGTTCTACCTTTCCCGATACTATCTCATGCATACCTTCAAGGATGAGACTGGCTACACCATCGGCAACTACATTACTATCAAACGCTTAGCCTTAGCCCAGTCATTAATCGATGAAGGTAAACCTATCGCAGATGTCGCAGAACAATCTGGCTTTGGCACCTATTCCACTTTCCTGCGTGCATACAAAAAGACCTATGGCACCAGCCCTAAAAAGAAGGCGGCGTCACAGGCCTCGCTGTCGTTTTAGACTAAATCTTATGCTGAACAAACTCCTTGAAAAATGGAAGTGCAAAACATAATCTTCCATAAGCACCATCTGACTTGAGAATCCCGGAGTTTTCCAACGTACTTTGATATGATGAAAAATTATTTGAATCCATCTGGATGCTCTCTCTTACTGTCTTAACAGGTACATTATCCTCAAAACCTGAAATTGCTTCTGTTACCTTTTGTTCTGCAGGGGATAATTCTTCCCATATCTTCTCATAAGAACTTTCTTCAAGGCTGGTCTTATACTCAAAAAGTATCTTATCATCAACTGCTTTCTTTTTTGATTCAAATAAATAATAGCCTAGTATCTGAAATCCATATGAATATCCGTCAGTTAGCTTCGCCATCTCAAACGATTCTGCCTCACCTATTCCAAAAATCTCTTCATATTGCTTTGCCATTCGCCTCATGTTTAACGCGCTCAGTGATACCTTAGGTGCTCTCTTTAAAAATGTTTGTGAGCGATTATTCTGCAAGGCTCTAACATTCTTATATAAGCCTGTCATTAATACAAACACAGGTAATTTTTCTCGTAAGCAATGCTGATAATAAGTTGTAAACTCCCTTACATTCTGTGAATTAATCACTTCATCTATTGTTATTAATACTTTGATATCATGCTTTGCCAATGTTGTTAGCATAGAATCTATATCAAGCTGTATATCTGAATATTTTTCATCTTTATCAAGTGAGATAGATACTCCTTTTATCGAGACATCGAATTTAACCTTTGGAAATTTCCTTTGTGTTTTCTTATATAAATTTGCCGCAAGCGAATTTAACATATCTGTCTCTACATTTAGATCGATATGAAGCCATTTTTTATCTTCTGCAAGTCTATGCGAAACAGCTGTCATCAGTACAGTTTTTCCTGATCCTCTTGCACCAAGTAACAAATACATATGTGTAGAAGGTATTTCCGAATTAAATGTATTTATTATTTTGTTCTGTTCTTCTGTTCTAGGAATGTATAAATTTGGTTCTGTTCCAAAATCTAAGCTAAACGGATTATTCATATATGACCTCCTCATATTACAACTTATTACATGTTTATAATCATCTTACAACTTATTACAGGTTTTATTTTATATTACAACTTATTACAGGTTATTACAACTTTTATGCTAACTTTCTTCTACAAAAAAGACCTGTGCCCTCATCCCTTGTAAAAGGGCGGAAGCACAGGCCGCACTATCTACTTAAATACATCACATCGATTTGAAATTAAGCTAATTAATTCCTCCTGCTCTATTCATCTAATTTGCTCCTATCTATTTCTCCAGGTACAGCTTCCATGCCAAACATGCTTAGCGCTTGGTTCACCTTGTCAAGGCGCACCGTCTTCTTCCCCTGCTCTAATTCGCGCACAAAGCGAAGGCCGAGCCCTGCCCTCATGGCAAACTCCTCCTGTGTAAGTCCTGCTTTTTTTCTTTCAGTTTTTATGTATTCTCCAATAGTATTCATAATATAAATATATACCCGATAAGGTATAATTTCAATAGTTATAGGCTATTTATACCTTATCGGGTATATTAGGTTCTTTTCGGGAAGTTTTTATCCCCGTTGGGGTATATTCTCTTAAGCATTCTAAAAAAGAGCCGACAGTTCAATTCGTCGACTCTTACTAATTATCCCTTATTAAATTACAATTCTTACCATACGTAGCTTGCCATGTATTCAGTTTTCTCTGGGGTTGCAATACCAGGGTCTGCTAGTTTGAATGTAACCTGCTTGCCCTCTTCCCTGCACTGGTTTTCAAAATGATAAAGAGCAATTCCAAGGTCTACCTTCTGTAAATCATAGGTGCCGTTATCGTAGCCCTTGTCCTTTTTCTCGTAGAAATGTGCAGCATTTTCTGTAACCACTACACGCCATGGCTGCTTGTTAACAGCTGATGGAGCAAGGCGAACTGCTTCAAGAGCAGTCTTGATTCCAAGCTCCTCAGCCTTGGCTTCAGTAAGTGGAGTATCAAAGCTGTCTGCAAAAAACAGCTCTTTAGAATCATATCTGCTATCAGCCTTTACGCCCTTTCGCATAAGCACTTCCTTAATGCCCATTTTGTCGGCAGCGTATCCTATAGGGCTCATGCATGGCATGATTTCATCTTCCTTCAGATTAATAGCCCGTTCAAACTTGTCCCTTGGCATGGTGCCGGCAATAACGACCGTACCAAGGCCTTTGCTTACGGCATACATAAGGAGTTCCTGAAAGCTGTAACCAAATGCTACATCAGCGTTTGTTCCCTTCTTCACCTTGGCTGCGATGTATTCCTTTTCACCAGAGAGAACTGGGCTAGAAAGACCATGTTCATCCTTATTTAAGAATACAAATTCAACAGGTATATTATAAGGATTTACAATGCTTCCTGCGTATTCTTTCAAGTCATCTATTACTTCGTTACTTAACCCTTTGCCGTCAAAGGTTCTTACGCTTCTACGATTTTTTACGTCCTCAATAAACATTTTATTTACCTCCATTTTGATTAGTATTTTACACTATTTGGTTGCGCAAAATCAATTATGAAAACGCAGGATTCTTCGTCCTGCGTTTATTACAATATGTAAAACTATGTATTCATTAATTTAAAATACGTCAAATGGTTCTGCATCACCTGTTTCAGCATTAATGGAATATAAGTTGCCATTATCACTTATGATAATTTGTCCACCTTATATTCATTATCATTGATGAATTTCATAGGAGTGGGGTATCCATAAAAGCTGCTGATTTCAACAGATTCTCCTGTTTCAAGCATATATTGAGATAAACTAGCATTATATGTTCCTTCGTTTACATCATAAGGATAATAAATGTGGTATATGCTTTCATTTGATAGAACTAATTGAGAAGAAATGCGATTTGAATCAGTAATATCAGAATAGGTTAATACATTTTCTGCAATTATTTCAGGTTCAGCTTCGCCAAATTCATATTTTGCAAACATACCGAATGGAAATTCATTTTTTGAGATGGTGTAATAAAAAGTATCGTTATACACGCACCAACAATATATTCTACCATTAGGTGCTATATCATAAATTGGTTCAAGGTTTTCTACGTAAACAGAAGATACATCGCGTTCGTCATACTTCAGCAATTCACAGAAACTTCCATTATCTTCTAATTTATATACATAAGAACCGCAAACCCAAATGTCATCATAATTAACACAACCATTAATAAAATGATCTAATTCGTATTCTTCTGGAAATTCTTTTTCAAAGAAGATATCGTCATCTTCTTCGACAGTATCTGTTTCATCAATAGTTTTATCTGCTTCTGCATTTACATTGGCTGACTGGTCTAAACTAGCTTCTGGGGAAGAACTATCGGTTTTTGAACACGCTGTTAAACAAATGGTACAGGAAATCAAGATTACTAATACTTTTTTTGGCATAACTATTCCTCCCGTTTTCTCTATTTAGGTTATAATATCATCAATGGAGGAAAATTCTATGAACACTAATTATGTTAAAATGACTAATGAGAAATTATTTGAAGCTTATAAAGAGATAGGATATGAAGATGAAGTTTTAAATCGTGAGATGGCTAGGCGTTTTGCGCATTATATATCTCGTCATGAAGTTCCTGATTATGATACTGCAGCGGACACCTATCGCAGGGGCTAGTTTTTAATTTTATATTTGTAAAACTGCCCCTTTTGTTTATTTATGGTGCTGAACTATCGGTTTAGATGTTTTTTATTTGTGATTTCCATTCTTTAGATTTATCTGTTTTAAAGGAATAGGTTTTTAATCCACAAGCAATATTGAGTGTATTAAAAAGACTTGTAACGCTTGAAATTTTTCGCAAATCGATAATTTCGTTAATAGTGCCATCATGCGAAATGAAGGATATGTCATTTTTATTAAGGAATAAAGTCCCGTAATGGGAAGCTGATATTTTTACATATTCAACATCACTATAAAATAGAGCTGTATCGAACAACTCTGTTTTTTTCTCATTTGCGTTGTTAAAGGCTGGATTATTTGCATTTAGCAACCCAATAGATGAAACTAATATTTTATAGTAGGTTTCATCTATTTCTATTAAGTCTTGTGTATTATCACGATAAGTAATAATGACATTGTATATGCCGATGTTTTTTGCAGATAGACCAGCTAATAGTCCTGGAGCCCCTATTAATATTGCACCGAGAAGCCCCCTTGCCATAGCACTAGATGCACTTTTGGTGGTATCCTCGGTTAATAATAAATACTCTTTACATGTGCATGAATTTAAAGAAATTGTTTTTGTAAAACTTTCATTTATTGTGAGTTCGTTTTTTAAATTGGTTGATATACTTTTCCCCTTATGAACTCCATCTATAACCTTGTTCTTTGCTTTTCCCATTAATATACCCCCATACGAATATTTATGTATCAATCACTATAGATATAATAATCCGTTTATACATTTTTTTAAAGCTATTCGGAAGAAAGTATTAAAATAAACGTTTTAGAAATTAGTATTAAATAAATAATATTATTAGGGGATTTAGCGCACAAAAATAGTATTAAAATAAACGAACGTAAAAAATTCAATGCAAAGAAGCAATGATGTAGCAGACTTAGCAACTTAGATAAATATAGAAAAATAAGGCTCGTAGAGTGCCTATGAAGTTTTTTAGTTCTTGTAAATTAAAAAAGGCTACCGCAATTTTTGCAGTAACCTTTGGAATATGTATTACTTGTGGCAACTTCCGTGACCGTGTCCATGGCAGCTATGTCCTTCGCCATGTTCTTCATCATGATGTGAACAGTTTGCTTCACCTGAAGCTGCAAGTGTAC
>CAMNPQ010000016.1 GCA_946548305.1 uncultured Pseudobutyrivibrio sp. | reverse complement strand
TGACAGTGCAGATTCAAATCCTGGCATTCCTGTTTTTTCCAATTCAGAATAATCTTTTGACTGCTTTGCCTTTAATGCTCCTAATGCGTCAACATAGAATATCCCCTCTTCTTTTAGAGTTGTTAATGGAGCTAGCTTCTTATTTCCAAATCTAATAAGTCTGTCTTGTTCTTCTTCTGGTATCTGATTTATGGCATTACAAATAAAGAATATATCATTGTGTCCCCTGGCCTGAATCTGGTCAGTAATGTAGTCCATTTCCGATGCCCCTGCAATTTTAGGACATCTAAATACAAACAAAATAGCATCCGCCTGATTCAAATATTCTTCAGTCACTTTTGTGCGTGTACCGTTTTCATTTAATCCCGGTGAATCTATAATTTCAATTCCATCATGGCATAATTCTATTGGATACTCTAATACCACCTTACTATAGGGCAATTCTTTTATAGAATCCGCTTGATCTTTTGTGGGATCAGGAATGGCGACATAATCCACCAAATCAGCCACATCTAATTCAATCGGTGGTATCTGCTTCCCTGCATGCTTTCTGATATGTTGCAATGCACTAGGTTGAATATCTGTTGACATTTCTTCTGGCAACGGATCCTTAAAATATAGAGTTGCTTTCTTTTCTTTTCCATAAACAACTTCGTTTATTACAGCTGTACAAGGTGTTGAGTATGCTGGAAGAACCTTCTCCCCCATAAGAGCATTTATAAAAGTACTCTTCCCGTTTTTAAATTCGCCTATTACCAATACTTTAAAATTATCATTCTCGAGCTTCTTTTTTAAATGTAACAATGCTGATCCGTCGATTTTTAGTCCCATCTGATTTAACTCATCAACGATACCAGCTAAATCAATCAATGTGTTTATAATTTTCCCTTTTTTTTCCTTCATATCCTCGTAGCTAATAATTGGCATAGTCTATACCTCCTCTTGAAGAATTTCTCTAAATTTCTCTAGTCCATCAATAAATTCCTGAGTTTGATTTCTTTTTTCTAGATTGTCATTTATCTCAGCATTTTTTGAATCCAAATAGTCAACTACAATATGCCTGTCCTCCTCAATCATATATTTCAGCGAATCTAGACACTTTTCTTTCATCAATATAATATTTTCTTTTATCTTAATTGAGGCGTCAGCTAGAGTTCTTTCAGCAATTTCATTAATAGCACTGGATATTTCTGATATAGCCATTTCCTTATGACGAGGAAGAGGGTTATAAACTAACGATTTTACTTTGTTGAAAAATCCCTTAGTATCCCTTCTTACTGATAACGAAATATCGTTTAAAGATGTCTGTAGTATTTCATCACAGTCGTTTTTCAGTTCTTGAGCAAAAACATTCCCTATTTTCATCTGTATCTTTTTTGCATTTGCAGAAACGCCACATTTTTCATACTGTTTTATATACTCGTCTTTCAATCTATGTATCTGCTTATTCAACTCATTCTTAACGTCTTTTAATAACACTTCCGCGTCACTTTGAATATTTAAAAAGTATTGAGATGTATCTCCGTTAGTAAGTTCTTGAAGTTCCTGCGAATTACTACACCGCTCAACCTCCTTCCTTAATTCTTCAAACAGAATTGAAAAATTCATACGTATGAAAGATAATTCTCCTTCTAATCTATTAATTCGTGACTGTATTATTTTTTCAATATCAGAACTAACCTTCTCTTCAAAAATGCTTAATGAAGGAACTAAATCCTTTTGTAAGTTTTCTTTTTGCTCATCATAATCAATGATTACATCAGTAAGATTCGTCTTCAGCCTTGACTCTACTCTATCACAAATACTTATAATCTTTTTTCTAATATAATCATTCCTTCTTTCCTCTAGAATTTTATTAATCGAGTAGATTCCCTCCTCATACATATTAATTAATTCTTTCTTTTCATTATCTGCAATGTTATCCAAAAAAGTTGTCGACATCTCTTTATCAACTACTTTAAGATATAACAAAGTTGGCATTGCAATAACCACAACATCGCTTATACCCAGTCCATTTTCCAATCGTTTTTTTATCACTTGTATAAGTCGAGGCAATTCTTCTAAATCACCTAACAATTCAACCTTTGTAACTATAAATATGCACTCTTGCTTATGCTCTGCTAAATTTCTATTAATATACTGCAATAAATCTTCAGATACAGGCTCATCATATGGAATTATCACAACAATAGCATCACAAATATTGTCAATGGCATTCTTTGTTACTGTATTATGACGCTTATTTAGCGATTCAGTCCCAGGAGTATCAACTATAGCAATATTATGGGGTATGTTTTCATTCTCATAATACAGTGTCACATAGCTAATATCAGTTGCTATATCTTCCGTCGAAATAATTCTTTTGAATAATTGAACCATTGCTGAGTCTGGTTCCCCTTTAGATTTGTGATTACTGTCAATTAGCCCGAAGATATGCATTATATGTTTCAGTAAGCGCCGGAATATTGTGTCTTTGTTTTCTCTATAATCACATATATCTTCATTTCGATACTTATTATCTAACTCAGATGAATCTATCGAGTATAATTTCTTAGTACCATCTGAATATACAATTTCAAGATCATTGCAATTTGATTTTTTCAAAACACTCGCAGCAACTGTAGTGCCTTGCACAGCATCTGTGGGTAATAAGTTTTTGTGTATTAGAGAGTTGATAAAAGTAGATTTACCACTTGAAAATGAGCCCACCACCCCTAGATATAAATAATTATCATTTATTCTTTCTTCTATTACTTTCAAATCAGCCTTAATTAGCTCATATTTATCTTCACTTCCCTGTTCGTAGCAAGAAGTTATTTCATTTACGTATGCAATAAATTCCATCACAGAAGCTTTTTCCATAATAACCAAAACCTCATCTTATATATTTGAATTTACATTTCAAAAAATAATTCTATTCATTGCTAACAGCTCAAGATAAAACTACATCCTCATCCTGAGATTTTATCCATTTATCTATTCCATTTCCGTATACTTCTGCAACAATCGTATACACGGTCCTTCCTAGCTCTTTATCATATTTTTCGCTTTTAATTTCTGCAGTTGGTAATCGATCCAACACTGCCTCAACAGAATATCCTCTATATTCAAACTTCACTTTCCTTAACTTGCCAGGAAACATAAACTGAACTCGTTTCCGGAATTCACCTTCTTGGAATCTTTCTGAATACGGATTACTGAAAGTCTCTTCTAAAACCTTGAAATCTTTCATCCTATCAATTCTGTAGATTGTAGGATTTGCGTCATTAATAATGTCAAAATTCTTCTTAACATCTTCATCATCAATGAATGCCGCCAAATAAAAATAGTAATCAGAAAACATTATTGCTACAGGCTTTATCTTTCTAGTGTGCCCATGTTTTCCTTGAACACCTTTGTATTGAATTTCAATATAGTGATGTTGGTTTATTGCTTCACCAATCTTCCACATTCTATCTATAAAAACGGTTTTATGATGTGGTTCAATATAGTGAAACTCCTCGTTCTTTATTAGATTTCTAACTATCTCTTGATTCTCTTTAGGGACACAGCTATCTACTAATTTTTCAAGCATTTGTACCATCTCTTTTTTTGTAAGAGATCTGCTAGCAAGCAGAATCTTACAAATTGCTAAAATTTCAGGATTCGTAAATTTCTGTTTGTAGATTTCTTCAAGCCTATAACCACCTATTTTTCTATCAAAGACAATTGTGTTAATGCAGCCATCTTCTGGTCCAGAGACATCTAAGTAATCACGAATATCGCTGATATCCCTAGAAATAGTTCTTTCATCAACATCATAGGTCGTTGCAGCTTCGTTTTTGTATACAGTACCGCCATTTATGAGCTTTGAATACAGCCCCAAAACACGCTCAATTTTATCAGCCATTAGAGTCCCCCTTTAAGTGATATTTTTTTGATATAAATTCTTTTAGTACACTCGCTTTGAATTCTTGAATTGCATATTCATAAAGGAGTTTTTCTTCATAATCAATCGTCTTTACAGGCAATTCTGATGTATATATATAGAAATTTATAATAGTATCCCTTGCAGATTCCAACGATTCACAAGCAAATATACTAGAAAAATCTCTATTAAATTGCGATGTTAACTTCCTCTTATCTGAAGGAGCCGATATATGATATATATTTATTCCATTTGCGGTGTGGTCTGGATTGAGTCCTGGCACATCATATTTAGAAAAATAGTAATTTCTATTATCAACGATATATACGTTGTTTAATGAAGCACCTTTTCCTAAGATATCCTTCTGCTTTTCACAACAACTGATAAAAAGTAACAAGTCATCATATGTTTCAATATTATTGCAAGAAAGTGTAGTTCCATACACTTTTTTGTACATGTCACGATAAGAATCATTAAGGTTTGTAAAAACAGTATTTAGATTGTCATAATCCTTATAATCCAATTCTCTTGATTTATATAGTTCATTATCTATGAGTGACCAATATTTAAAATCAAAAAAACGATCTAAAAACTGGCGAGGACAAGTGAAATATTCTTCCTTTTCATCATCTTCAATAGGTGCTGATATAAAAGCAAAGTATTCTTCAATTCCATCAAGTTCCGCATCTGGCCATCTATCTTCCATGATTGACTCTATATCTTCTTCGATTAATGCAACTGGCATATTTTCTGAAAAATCCCATTCAAAATAGTAATAATCATTGCCATCATATTCGTTATTAACAACAATGATTCTAGGCTGAATTAATGAATCACCAGCTTTAATTCTTTCTTCATTAAATACATCAATTATTTTTTTTATTAATGTCTGTTCACCTGTTAACATATTGTCTCCTCTCAAAATAACTGATATTACTAATGCTTCAAAAATATACCTGTAATTATGAAAAAAGGCACCAAGAAAAATTACCTTGGCACCATAAATAACCACATGTGCCACAAGGCTTATGTAGTCATAACAAATATTTCCCCCATTTACCATTTATACAATCTCCATTTTACAACCAAGGCGACAGTTTTTGTCCTTTTTCACATTTTTTTTAGAAAGTGCTTTTGTTTCTATATGTACATTAGCATTTTGGTATGACACATACTGTCACTTATGAAAAAATAATAAACATGTTGTTTTTCTGTAGCCCATATACTTGATTAGCCCATGCTTCATAATCCACAATATGGAATTCTCCACAATCATCTAATTCAAATATCTCTTCACAATTGGCACATTCAAACCAATTACTACCTGGAAGTGGGTGTAACTTCCCGCAATTGCACATTACACAAATCCTATTTTTCATGCTTGTTGGCCTTATTGTCAGTTTCTTCTATTATTTTGTCAGCTATCCCATTTTTAATTGCATCATCCGCGTTGAAATATGTATCACGCTTCTTTTCACGAATAGCCCTAAGTTTTTGCTTAGATAAATTAGTTCGCTCTATTACGAAATTCTCAAGTTCATCGTTCATATAATCATTACGTTGTTGATCTTCAACTAAATCCTGATATTTGCCCCAATACCCCGCCGACATTTGGTGATACATAAGAGTAGCATGTTTTGTTACATACCTTTTCTTTCCAGATATAAAGATTTGAAAAGCTGCACTCATTGCATACCCCGTACAATATGTATGTACTGGGGTTTTAGATGTCAAAATTGAATCTATAACAACCCACATATCATATATGCTGCCCCCATATGAATTTATATAGAGCTTAATTGGTTTGCGCTTATATTTTTTTCTATAGTCAGCTCTATCATTATCTTCATAATTAATCATGTAAATAAAATAAGCTGCATCAGCACAAGTCTTCTCATCAATACGTCCATATATCCAAAGACTTCTTTTCTCCTTGGATGTATATAGCGTACATTCGCCTCTGTCTCTCTTATCGTTTTTACATTCATTGTCAAACATTTTTTCATCAGTCATATTTTTTCCTATTTAAACTAAACCACGAGTAATATAATCGTCCGTATATTAATTATTTATGTAGACACAATTAGTGCCTACTTGAAGAAATCATATATATCTACCAATAATTCGTTAGCATATTCCAAACGTGAAATATCTATTGTTGCGTATGGTTCAGTGGCCTTTAGGTACTCAATATATGCTTCAATTAAATCACGGGCATAATCAATAGCTTTTTCTGCATTCTCAAATGAATCAATTTCATTATTACCTTCCATATTTATGTCCTTCTATATTTACGTCCTTCCATATTCTTCAAATAGAAGGTATCATATAGATATGACAAATATTGTCATCCTTTAATCCTATTTAAAAAATATATTCTATCGTTATCTATGTAGTAAACGTAAAGCATAATGGTAACACACTGAAGCAAAAAAATAAGACTTGCAGCATCTGCAAGTCCCAGAACTATAATGTTATTTAATTATGTCGCTTATATGTTGGACGTATGAAGAAATACGCTTCATTGTTTCATTATCTGCCCATGGTTCTGTTTGTGTATAAACAGAAGATGGAAATGAAACTAGCTGAGCATAAATTTTTTTGCCTGCTGAATCTGGTTGAATAGATAAAAATAAAGGCTCATTTTCGTTTGGACTCCAAAGATGAGGCTCAATTCTTTTTATTACTCTTACAGCAGCCTTTAGCTATATATACTCATACTTGAATATAAAAATAATTTATTACATTTCTAGTACCCTATAAGCATAATACCTTTAAGAGGTAAACTAATTCTATTAGATATATACATAGTTTCAAGAAAAGTGTAGATTTTCTCAAAATCAAAGTGCTTTCTATATTTATTTCTTACTGCTAAAACAAGGTATTCAACATTATACATCATGCTGGCTTGAAAAATATCCTTAAGGAACTGATTATTTTCAGTAGCGCGTCCTGCCTCGATTTCAATAACTATCTTGCCATTATAACTAAGCGCATCAGCAAAGAAGCACTTATCAACGTTGTTATTTATTCCAAATAAAACTGGAACATTAATTCTTTCCAAATCAGATTTTCCTTTTTCAACAGAAAACCCTAATTCTTCTAATCCTGGGCTTAGGATTGCAAGCACTTCATTTGATTTCTTATCATTAAAATCTGATGAGATATCAGCGTAAACATATTCAAAACAATCAATAACTGATTTCAATTCATCTGATATTGCAACAGACCTTGGAAACAATTGATAGTTAAGCATAACATCTCCTACAAAATATGGCATTTAATATACTCTTTTATTTCTGAATCCTCAAAGTAAAGAATTTGCCGCGGAATATAACAAAACACGCTTTCATCTATATTTCTAGCATCATCAGAAATATACTTATCATTCTTACCCCAAAGCAAGTCTTCCAGTTCTTCTTCTGCCACCAGATAACATGCTGTAGCAGTTTCTATGTATCTACAATCATATTCATGTGATTGAAATTGTATGATATTTTTCATAATAAAATACATTACCTCTGCTCCAGTTCTGATGAGTTTTACAAGCGTCTTTGTCAAAATCATTAGCCCAAATTGTTTTGAAGCCAGCTTGTTCGAAACCTATATCCAAACCGCCCGCGCCACAAAATAGGCTTACAGCTGTAAATTCTCTCATCTACAAACTCCTTTATTTAATTATTTGTTGTTTCACCCATAGTCGGTCGTACAACACAGCTTAATTATACCAAGTAACATGGCTATTTTAAAGATTTATTATCTGCTAAATTTATATCCCTCATCTGTTTTCTTATATGCTCTCTCCTTTCCTCGGATATTTTTCTCAGCTTACGATAACTAACGTACTTTTTAGGCATAGAATAGGTCTTGTCGATATCTGTTTCGCCTATACACTTATAAACCTCTGGGAACTCGTTAACTAACGAGTCAAGTTTTCTTATAACGGCTTTATCTCTGGTGAATACCACTGCATCAGATTCAGCAACATTGAAATTGATTATTGTTTCTTGCTCATACTTGGATAATTTACTCATTAAGACTTTTTGAGATCTCGTTCTCACGATAATTACTGTATGAACTTTTCTTAAAATAGCTTTATTCTAATTACTTCTACCGCTATCTGGATTATGCTTTTCCTTTCTCGATTATTGTTCCAACAAATCGGGTATAACATGCTTCATTCCCTGTGACTTAGCGCCAGGGTTGTCGTTGCCGTAACCCTCAAGAAGGTTTACAACGCCCCATACTCCAAGGTCTGCGCCAAGTGCGATAACAAATGTCTGTAATACTGTGATTGCTGAATTGAAAAATGCCATGTCTTCTATTTCCTTTCGATTCATCACTTTTTCTAAGAACTTCTATATAAGCCTCTACTGTATTAAAAATATCTTGAGAAACTTCAGACATTTCTTCATCTGCATTCCAATCATTCTTTTCTTCGTCAAATTTTTGTTCCAAAAGTTGTATAAATCTTTCTTTTGTCATTTAAAACTCCTCATAAATCAAAATACCAACTACCATAAAGAAATAACTATAGCAGTTGGCATCAAGTAAACCTATTTAATTGTTTTCAGCAGATACATCCTTATCTCCCCTAATTACATCAACAATAGCCAATGCAACTAATTCTGTAGCGACACAAAAAATTACTCTACCAATAAACTTACACATACTCGATTCTCCTAAACTATATGAACAAAATGACAAACAACCTTTGCTGCCTTCCATGGTTGACGTACCGCTAAAAAAACTCCTGTACCTGCAACAGCAGCTACACCAGCAACCGCAGCAACTTTCTTCCAGCCATCTTTCTTTTCATAAATATTAATAACTTCATCATCTTCTGTCTCTTCACTCTCTTTCTCATCTTCAAGGTCTAGTTCCTCTTCAAGTTGAGCCTCCTCTAGTTCCTTTATCTTTCTGTCAATCTTCTCCTGTGCAGCCTTAAGCTTTTCAATTCTTAAATTCTTATCTTCCATAAATATGTACCTCCTATGGACTATTCTGGTTTAAATGCATTGATTCATCTGCCTTTATTTATCTGTAATATAACAAAGAAGAATGACACAACTTGTCATTTAGAATATATTTTTACATTTATATTCTGTTGAATGTATCCAGACAATATTCCACTTTATAATCTATCTACTGTCTTGCTCATGGTCGCAAAAGAATGCCCCATGGTAGAGCACAAAACCATATAGCTTACACACAAAATCCAATCTTTTTATTCAAAGAATTCGAATCTATATGTGTAATTATCTCTTCATCAAAATCATCAGCGACTAACTCTTTCAACTCTCTGTCTGTAAACTCAGTTTCTTTCGATTTAATCAACCTTTGAGCCTGATTGAGCATTGCATCTTCAAGCAAGTTCCTCACAAATCGTCCATTTCCAAAATCATTAATTTGTACTGCTTGCTCAAATAATCTAAGGCACTTTGAATCTATTGAATTATTTGAAACATAGCTTCTATCTTCTATCATCAATTTCATTATTTGGAGAAGCTCTTCTGGTGTATAATCAGGAAAATCTATGTGAAACGCTATTCTACTACGTAGCCCTTCATTTCTTTGGATAAAATCTTTCATTTTATCTGGATATCCCGCGAAAATAACAATTACATCGCCCCTATGGTTTTCCATCTCTTGCACTAACGCATTAATTGCCTCGTCTCCATATAAACCAGATTTTCCATCAACAAGGGAATATGCCTCATCTATAAAAAGAATTCCACCCTCTGCTTCTCTAAACTTCTGTTGAACTAATGGAGCAGTCCATCCAACATATTTTCCTACTAGGTCACCACGTCCACACTCTACAAAAGCTCCCGAACTCAAAATACTTTTCTCTGTTAAAATATCTGCTAGTAGTCTTGCAACTGTTGTCTTTGCGCTACCTGGATTTCCTGTGAAAACCATATGCCGAGAAATGTCATAATTGTTAAGCCCCCTCGCGTCCCTACAACTCATAATTTCATATGTAGCAATAACCTTATCCACTAGTTTCTTTACATCATTCAAACCGACCATCTTTTGGAGTCTATCATATGAATTTCCATCATATTCTTTTTTTATCTCAGCTTTGACTAGATTACACTTGCTATATGCACTATAAACTCTGTTTCTTAAAGCATTATTACTCCACTCATAGAATGATTCTCTAACATCACAGTTACTATAAATATTCCTATCTGATGGAAGGTACTCGATAAATTCGTCACTCAAAAATTCTGCATAATCAGATTCTTTTGCCAAACGGGTAAAATATTTAATGGCTTGCTCTTTATCTCCGCGCCCTTCAGCAATATCCAAAATATCAACACTCTTACTTGCTTCATTTACTAAAGATTTCGAGAAACCATATCCTTTACCGTCATCAATAAAGAAAAATAAAACCTTATTGCGATACTTAGTTACTATCTTGGCAATATACTTTATTACTCGAGAATAGCCATTTGCAAATATCCCTTTAAGATCCTCAGCAGCTTTGCAATTGATTACAACTGCTAACCCCTCAGCTTGCTTTATAATCTGTTCAAAATTACGTTCCTCATAACAGAAACTAGATATATCAGTAATATATTCAACCCTAGTTCCAAGGACTCGGTTTCTACTATTTAGCATTTGTACCATTAAATCGACAATCTCCATCGCTGTCGCTTCATCTCTAGCATCAATATTGTAATTAACAGGAAAGCCATAAAATTTATCTGGATGACTAGTACTATATATTCTTTCTATCTCATCAATAAGTGATTTGTCGGCCAAAATTTCCTGTGCTCTACGAAGTGCTTCTTTTCTTGACAATAGATTTTTGGAAACAATTTTCTCATTAACTTTAAAACTTCTATCCCCAAAATAATCAAAGTCGCTTGTCTTATCACTTATAAATGCGAAACTTCCAAGACAATGATTTTTATCAGCCTCCTTCATTTTATTGATGTATTGTCCAGCAGTTATTTCCTCGCAATATACTAACTTCATATTTTTGAGCAATAATACCTCACATAGGACCTTTTTTACCTTATCCAAATAATCATCAACACTATCCCTTGCTGGATTACACACCATAACCACACGCAACATACTAGCGTTCATATTATAAAGTGTACATTTATCATCTCTCTCGTTTATCGAATCTAACGCTTCATTTAGCTTTTCAGCCAAATTTTCACTAACATCAAATATCGTCTTTTTTTCCTTTTGAGTTTCTATTTTATGGGGAAATTTGTATTCGACATCGTAACAAATCATGTATGACCTCCATCGTCCTAAACACATTTATAATTAATCTGTTTTAGAATATATCAAATGGAAATGACATGTTTTGTCACTACAAAAAAAGAGACACCGAAGTGTCTCAAAATATTAGCTTTTACATCCCCTGTGTATAATCCTTATTAGCAAACTTAGTAAATTCCAGAAGCCAAGCAAGCTCAATAGTCGCAAGCTCACCTTCTCTATGCTTTCCTCTAATCAGCTCTGTTGTATTCTTCTTTTCTGAGTCATGATTATAGTATTCATCCCTATATAGAAACATGATAATATCTGCATCCTGCTCAATGGCACCAGACTCACGAAGATCCGACATCATAGGGCACTTATCAGTTCTATCTTCTACATTATCCCATTCTTCATAGCAGTGCTTTTCAAGTGTCTGCCCTACTCTAATTATATTTCTTAGTATTGCTTTGTCCTTAACAACTCTCGCATAATCTTTAGGATTTACAGAGGTTGGAACCTCAATTATTAGTTCTTTAATCAGTTCTTCTACATTAATTCCTAAATCTATCTCACCTATAGCAGCCATTATTGTTATCTCATCCACTGCCTGCTGTGAATTATGTAAATCTATTATGATTTGGAATAACATGCCGTATAGCTTCTGATAAAAGTCATTCTTTGTTAGTATTTCCGAGCATGTATTTATTGCCTCATCATCTATAATCATTGAGCCTATTACGGCTCTTTCTGCCGCTAGTTAATGTGGCACACTTTTTTTTAATGAATCGTTCATTTTTTTAGCACTCCCAACAATAATTTTTGACAAAATTCATTCCATGAGCACGGGGAAATAAATAAACCACCTTAGCACAAGATTCAACAAACCAGCTAGGGACTTCAGATTCATTCATCACTTGAAGCATCTCAGTCTTCCACCCTCTCTTTTTTACAAGCCCTTTTTTCACATAGTCAGAGATTACAAAAGCTGATTCTCTGTCCACGCCATATTGTAATAACAGTTCAAATACATCTTCATGATAAGCTATAACATCCTTCAAAGAAACAATTTCTTTTTCAATTAGATTTTCTGCATTATCTTCCCATACTCCAGTACTATGAGTAAGACCATAGCACTTTACATAGTCTTCAAATGTCTCAGGTTCAGGCAACTTGGATACAATGTCTTTATTTATATTTGCTTGTAACTTTTCTCTATCTACTGGGATAAAACAGAAGTAAAAAACATCTGTAGGAAAATTCTCAAAACTATTTCCATAATAATCATTGCTTTGCCCGTCACCAATATATACACCATACTGAAGACCCTCTTCAAAAAATCTTCGAGATACTTTCTCTTTACTTGAATACTCTTCAAAATATGCAACTAGCTTCTTGTTTAAAGCCAAAATCACATTGACTTCAAACGACATGAGTCTTTCCTTTTTATCATCAATTGCAAATTCTGGATAGAGTTTTGGCTTACAACATATCGGATCTATTGTTGTAAAGTCAAGTAAAAAAGAGACAACAAGTGATGTTATGCTTCCCCTAAAACAATAATCTTTCTCTTCCGCTCCAACAGCCTTTAATGCATCATATACGGTTAACCAAGCTGATGAAGCTCTATACTTTTCTATTAAAGATAATTCCCAGTTAAGTCTTTGTCTAACACTCTCTGATAAATCCTCTTTATATTTTTCCTCTAATTTATTTTCGCAAAGCTTTCGTAGTTTTTCATCTGCATCATGAATATATGGATATTTCATTATTTTGCCTTTCTATAATGGGAATTATTTCCTAAATAAGCACTATCTTATCCTTCCTATGATATCGAGTCGCTATGCCACACTTTGTCATTCTGAAATATTTTTTTATAAGGGAATTCCACTATTTCGCTGTTTTAATTCTCGTCCCATTATTTCATCAAAAATTGCAAGAGTACCAATAATATCTTCTAGCATCAAAATATCTGTCTTCCGACAATGAAAGTTGTCCAAATACTCCTTATAATCTGATACAGGACAGCGCACCTCTCTTACCCTTTGCTCTGCAATTTCCGATTCCATCATTAATTCATCAATAGGGACACTGCTATTAGCCATGGTTTTCATATAAATAGCAAAAGAACTTAAGGCAGCAAGTTCAAAGTAACGCTTTAATAAGACCTGCTTTTCATCAGAATCTATTAGCACACTATTTGCTTTTAATGAAATTGCTTCACTTTCTGTGGCAAACGCGTATATCATCATTCCAAAGAAGGCCTTTGTCGCACTGACAATACTAAACTGCCCTTCTGGAAGATTCCTTAATAATTCTATATAGCTTGCAATGGATAGAAAAAATTCTTGCCCAACCTCTGTGGGGGCATAGTTAGTTTGATATTTTATGTATTTCTCTATATAAGCTTCTTCTAATTTAGTGATATATACTTCTTTGTTCATATTCTACTTTCCTCCTATCCCCTGCTTAGTCTCTTATTTAAAAATATTGAGAGCAGCTCTTAGAATATTTGATATTTTCATTATCTATTATGTATAGTACCAAATAGCTATGACGCAAATTGTCACTCTGTTAAATTTAATTCTTTATTTCTTATGTTTTCAATTAAGCTTGATAGTAACACGCTGAAGAAAAAATAAGACTTGCACATCACATGCAAGTCCTATTTTTATTTACTTCATAATATCTAAAAAATCTCTAGGTGTTAATGTAAATGGTTCAATTGGAAAATGCTTCTTATTGCCTGTAACCAAGTGTGCATCGTCCATTCTCTTTTCCATCACAACTTCATAAAATGGAAGGTCTTTCATATCTGGAAGTATTATATCATGTCATTAATTACTAGTCTCCTGACGGGCAAGCTTAATTTCCTCATTAATTTCTTCTAAGGTCATATCAGACATTCTATTAGCTTTGGACTGATTACGAATATCTAGAAATGCCTGCATTGCTCCTTCCCTCGTAATGTCAGTTGAAGGTGCTGAGATTTCAAATGGGATTTTACGTTCTCTAACAACAGCTCTGGCAAAAACATTAATCGCAGTTGTAGCATTCATCCCAAATTCTTGACATAAACTATCAAATTGTCGTTTCAAAGATTCATCCATACGTACACTAAATGTAACTTGTCCCATATCAAAAACCTCCATCGGAATGAATAAAGAATTATCGTTCTAACTGAATTTTGCAACTATTAGGCTATAGAAGTCAATATTTTCATCACAATAGGTACATAATTTCGCCAATATGCACCCTTAAGGTTCTTAGTAACAAGATATCAAAATTACCTATCCTGTCTCTTCATCCTTTGCAGGTATGATGTTGCCTGCAAAGCAGTGTAGGTGTGGGCAGTTTTTGTGTCTCCTATTTCTTCTGGAATAGGTTGCTTGTTGGAAAGCTCCCTTATGAAGGTGGATGGTCTGTCCTTGTATTTAAAAATCGTCAAATGCTCCCTGGCTCTGGTCATTCCCACATAAAATATTCTGCGCTCTTCCTCAAAATCCTTCTTCTCCTGCTGGGTTGATTTGGTGTTTGCTCTGAGTACCTTGTTTGGAAATACTCCGTTTAGCACATCAATCAAAATCACCGAATCGTACTCTAAGCCCTTGCTGGAGTGGATGGTAGACAGGATGAATTTAGTCTTGTTGTCATTCTTCTTTTCCATGAGTATCTGCCTTATGACGGACAGTCTGTTTAGGAAACCTGGTATATCCTTTTCCTGCTTAGCCAGCTGCTTTAGGATGAAAATCTTGTTAGTGTCTATGTTGTTGGCTCCAAGATAATCTCCGTAGCCCATAAAATTCTCGATTCTGTTAATTGCCTTGGCAGGATTTTCCTGAGCCATATTTTTAAAATGGGTTCTAAGGGAGCGGCAGTTTCCCAGCACATGAGGATTCATTCCCACTTCCTCGGCTGCATCTAATATGCCACTGTGGTTTGCCTCCGCCAGTTCACACATAGCGATTGCATCTGTCTTTTTGATATATGCCTGAAACTTGAAATATATCTTCATGAAAAGCTCTGCATCCATAGGAACAAATGCGAATCTTAGCATGTTTACAATATCTATAACCACCCGATTGCTAAAGAAAGTCAGGTCGGCACTTTTTATGTTGTAAGGCACATTGTTTCGCTCTAACAAATCCACTAAAGGAAGTATGCTTTCATTATCTCTATACAGCACCGCTGTCTTATTAGTAGGATTTTCCGCCACCTTCATAAGATAGCTATACTGAGCCTCCCTGGCTATTGATACGAAATTAATCTCGCTTTTTGCCGATTTAGTGGCGCAGATATGCTTGGCATGCCTCTCTTTATTATGCTGAATAAAAATATCAGCAGCCTCTACAATCCTGGCATTGGAACGATAATTCTTGTCCATCACCAGCACCTTTGCCCCATAATGCTCCTTTTCAAAATTCAAAAGTGCATCAGGGTATGCAGCTCTGAATCCATAGATGCTCTGATCCTCGTCACCTACCATAAATAGATTTCCCGCTTTTCCTGCAAGCAGAGAAATAATCATATGCTGAATCTTGGATGTATCCTGTGCCTCGTCCACGCAGATATATCTGTAGATTTCCTGAAAATGCTTTAAAGTAACCTGTGAGCCCTTTAGAATTTTGTAGGCATAAATCATCTGGTCATCATAATCCATCATGCTTTGCTCTTTTAGCTTGGCATTGTATGATTCGTATATACGATACAAATCCATATCGTTATCTTTGCCAAGCTTCTTTATTTCATCAGCCCCTAGATACATATTTTTACAATATGTAATCAGTGTGCGAAGGTTCTTTATATCGCTTTCTGTAGGATAATCTTTTTCCACATTCAGATAAATATTTGTAAGAAGCTGCCCTGTAAATTTTTCATCACTACACAGCTCAAAAGAAGTCTTGCCAATCATCCTGCCGTAGTAGGCAATTATCTTGGCACAAATTCCATTGATGGTGCGAAACTCTAGCCTGTCCGAAAGCTCCTCTCCAAAGATATGAGTGAACCTGGCTGCCATATCCTTGGTGGCAGCCACCGTGTATGTAAGTGTCAGGATATTTTCTGGTGCAATATCCTTACAATAAATCATGTAACCAAGCCTATTTACAAGCACTGTAGTCTTGCCACTGCCTGGCACAGCAAGAAGCAGTACAGGTCCTTCTACAGTCTGTACTGCTTCTAATTGTTGCGGGTTTAATTGTTTTGTGTATCTGTCTAAAAACTCTAATTCTGTCATATTAACTATAAATCTTCTAAATCCTGTATATCTTGTATGGGATTTCTTGCCCGTCTCACATCAGCCTGCCCTCTTTTATATTTTTTTGCCGCTTTCCTATCCATTTGATTCTTTTTATTTCTGTTGTTCAAAATAATATCCACCGCAAAATGTAGTACAGATATGGCTACCACTATATAAAGATGGCAGAAAAAGATATTAGTGATTACACCATTATGCTTCAAGAGATAGTCAGTTGAATACCCTCTAAGGCACAGGATTCCCAAAAAGGCCAGTGCCATAAGCATAATGGGAATATTCTTGGCTGCCTGTTTCATACACTCAATAAAATCCTTAAAGCTGGCGTCAAAGTAAACAAAGCGACCTATCATCAATGTGAGAAAATAAGTGATAAACATATCGTAATTATTATCCTCATAGATAAACTTTATATAGCAGAAGATAATAATCATATATAGCATTCCAGTGAGACGAATGGATGCCATTTCACTTTTGTCCAATCTCTTTAGTCTTACCAACCAATGATCTAAAAACGTGTTCAGAAGTATGGATATTATCATGAAAACCAGCAGTAAATAATCCTTGTAATCACTCCAAAAATCGTAAAATGCCCCAGCTGTAACAAATCTGTTAATCAGATAATACACCGCCATAAATCCTATGATGCTGCAACCCGAGAAAATCAGCTCGTAAAATCTTTCTGATAATGAGAAAAACTCATGCTGAATTTTAAGCTCTCCATCAAAAACCTTGTTTGAAAAAACATAAAAAATTATGTAAACCACTGCTAGCAAAACCATTGTAAGTAATAAAAACAATATGCAATCAGGCATTTTAAAATAATGCTTAGCATATTCTGCGTACGACATTTTTGGCCTCCCTTAATCGCAAAAAAATAAAGCAGAATTTCTCACATTAATATTTAGAATCCTAAAGAATCATTTACGAGAATCACATGGATTCTTCCTTCGTGTCTTGAAAATCTGGTAATCAAAAACTGGCAGCAGATTGTGTCTGGTGACTTGCAGTCCATGCATGAGCCAGTCTTAGCGCAAGGTGTAGAAAGACCGAAACGCTGAGCATTTATTGGTGCTGCCACATTTCTGGCGCGCTTCATAGCACCATCCACATCATCGCACACCTTGTTCATACCAACGATTGCAATCACATGCTTTGGTCCTTGGGCAATGGCAGATACTCGGTTAGAATTGCCATCTATATTTACCATGATACCATCTTCTGTGATGGCATTTGCGCTGGTAAGGAAATAATCGGCATCGTAGGCTTTCAGCATTGCCGCTCTCTTATCCTCTTCCGCATCCCTATCAATGAAATTATAGTTACCATTTTTCAAAGCATCCACCAAGCCTATCTCATGTGCAGACATGGCACCACCCATAGTAACTGATGACTGCTCAGGAATAAGCTCTAAAGCAATCTTTAATGCCTCATCCTTATCTGCGGCATAATAGCCTGACATGTTGCGTGATTCTAATCCTTTGATAACCTTCTGTGCCAGCAGCTGGTTACGCTTTGTAATATTCTCGTTCATAGCGACCCCCTTTTGAATTTATGATACTCTGACTTTACCATATAGTATAAGGTAAATTCCAGTACTAATGCATTTTCAAAATGCCTGAAATCAAAAGTAGTCTTTATTAATCATCTACTTTGATAGTCTCCCCCAAAGCAAGCACTGCATTTCTTACACATTGAGGGCATTCGCAAAGCACCTGACCTGTGGTGATTCCCTTTAAATCCTTGCAGATTGTGGCACCGCATTTCTCATTGAATTTGTTCACCATTTCCTTGGAATATCTAGGTGTACCCTTGCCTTCTGTAATCATACCTGCTGTCATTACGGCACCGATAAGTGCTCCACAAGTGCTTTCCATACATCCCATGCCAGCTGCAAAACCAGCTGCCAGCTTTGAAAGCTCCTCTGGGACAATGTCTATCTTATCCTCAAATGCCTTAAGCACAGACTGTGTGCAGTTGCACTGTCCTGTTGCCTTTAGATTAGCTGCTAAATCAGCTCTTTCCTCTATTGTCATTTACTATTTCCTCCTTTTATAGCAGCCGCCTAATGCTTCTTTATTTTACAGATACCCTGGGTCATGGTTCCCATTGGGCAAAAAGTACACCAGGTTCTTTCTTTATATAGTACCATTACAATAAGTCCAATCAAAGTGGAAGTGAGCATCAGACTGTAAAATCCAAATCCGAATTGAGCTACCCAATCTGGGAAAACACTGCCTTGGTACGCCCACTGCCAAGGCACCTTGAAGGTCCAAAACAGCTTGATGGCTTTTCTTAGTGTGCCAGCACCAGAAAATACCATATAGGTCTGAAACACCATAGTGCCAAACATAGTCAGGAAAAATATTAAAAAGCCATATCTAAACCATTTAGATGAAAGCCACTTAGGAGCAGGCTTTTTTCTGGAGCAACCCACATTTCTTCCAAGCACCCAAAACAGCTGACCCCTGCCACACATATTGTTGCAGAACCATTTATTGCCCCCGACTATTGCAAAAATCAGAGGCAGAATAAAATCTATCATTCCAAGCCAGGCAAACAATATATTGAAAAATCCAAGGGCGAAATAAATGATAGACCATATCCACAAATAATTATACCAATGCTTCTTTTTACTATTTGCCATTTAAATGCCCCTCTCTTTCAAATCAATTGCACTTGCCGGGCAAGCCTTCTCACACAATCCACAACCCACACAAATATCTTCATTTACTAATGCATAACAGCCCTTGTAGATAGATATTGCCTCCCTAGGGCACTGCAATCTACAAACGCCGCATGCTACACATACATCTGTGTTTACATTTGCTAATCTCTTTGCCATACCAATTTCCTTTTACATTTTTCTTGTTATTTTTTTACGATACGTTTATTATATGTGGTAAGAAAAATATATCAAGTACGCAATTTATATTTACCTGGTAAGGAAAAACTGACCATGAAAAAAGAACCTTTATGTGAAGAAATTGCAGGCAAAAGCTGCGGATTAAAGAAAGTATTAAATATTGTAGGTGGCAAATGGAAAATCATGATTCTGTGTGTCATTGATAACAACGAGGTAGCCAGATACGGAGATTTAAGGCGTTCCGTATATGGTATCACTGGAACTATGCTTGCCCAATCCCTCAGGGAATTAGAGGCGGATGGTCTGGTTCATCGCACCCAATATGATGAAATGCCTGTGCGAGTGGAATACACCCTCACTGACCAGGCAAAAAGTCTCATTCCTATTCTATTGCAACTGAAAAAATGGGGCGAGGAAAATCTGTAGAGGTCTTGCATTTACCTACTTACCTATCGTAAAATACGGTAATAGGAGGGACAAGATATGTTTAGTACAAAAGGACGATACGCACTACGTGTAATGATAGATTTGGCTCAGCAGCACACAGAAGACTATATTCCTCTTAAGGATATTGCAGAGCGTCAGGATATTTCAAAAAAATATTTAGAGATAATAGTAAAGGAGCTTGTAAAGGGTGGTCTTGTGGCAGGCGTCAGCGGTAAAGGTGGCGGCTACAAGCTTACTAGAAGTCCCGAAGAATACTCCATCGGAGAAATAATCGAATTATTGGAGGGAAGCCTCTCACCTGTAGCGTGCCTAGCTGAGGGTGCCAAGGAATGCCCTCGTGAAGGAGTATGCAAAACACTCCCAATGTGGACTGAATTCTACCTTTTAGAGCGAGATTTCTTTTACGGTAAAAAACTTAGCGATTTAGTTAACTCATAATATAAAAGCCTGAAGATTTAATAGTAATCTTCAGGCTTTTTTAACTACACGTGACAAGCGTCGCAGTCATGCTCCTCTGGGAAATCTGCCGGGTCGTATTCTATTCCATTATTATCATAATAATTCTTTACCGCAGATTTGATTGCTTCCTCGGCAAGCACTGAGCAGTGCAGCTTGTGTGGTGGAAGTCCATCAAGAGCCTCTGTTACAGCCTTGTTTGTGAGCTGAAGTGCCTCAGAAACTGGCTTTCCCATAATCAGCTCTGTAGCCATAGAGCTTGATGCAATAGCACTACCACAACCAAAAGTTTCAAATTTCACATCATCAATGATTTGTTCATCATTAATCTTTAGATATATTTTCATGATATCGCCACAGACAGGATTTCCAACCTCACCTACTCCATCGGCATCCTCAATAACTCCTACATTTCTTGGGTTTCTAAAATGGTCCATGACCTTTTCACTATATAATGCCATGATTTATTCCTCCTAAATTTACTCTAGACTGCAATATCCTTATGCTCACCAAATACGTGTGGACGCTTGCCACTTACAAGGTCTCCCCAAAATGGTGAAAAGCTTCTTAGGTACTCAATTACCTCTGACACGGATTTGATGATGTAGTCAACCTGCTCCTCTGTAGCATCCTCTCCAAGAGATATTCTAAGTGAACCATGCGCCACCTCATGTGGTCTTCCAATTGCTAGAAGCACATGACTAGGATCAAGTGAGCCTGATGTGCAGGCAGAACCAGATGATACTGAAATGCCCTTATCATCTAAAAGTAATAACAAAGATTCTCCTTCAATTCCCTCAAAGCAGAAGTTTACATTAGATGTAACTCTTGAATGTCTGTCTCCATTTAATTCAGAATAAGGAATCTGTGATAATCCCTGAATGAGTCTTTCCTGAAGTGGTGCAAGCTTTTTATTGTTTTCATCAATATGTGCCACTGCCTCTTCAAGTGCCACTGTAAGTCCCACAATGCCTGCCAGGTTTTCTGTACCTGCACGCTTGCCTCGCTCCTGTGCTCCACCATTTATTACATTGGTAAGAGGGATGCCTCCTTTAGCATATAGCACACCCACACCCTTTGGTCCGTGGAACTTGTGAGCAGAAATGGAAAGCATATCTATATTCTGCTCCTCCACATTGATGTGTACATGGCTTATAGCCTGTACTGCGTCTGTGTGAAACCACACCTTTTTCTCACGGCAAATCTTACCAATCTCAGCGATTGGCTGGATTGTTCCAATCTCGTTATTTGCATACATAATAGTTACAAGTGCTGTATCTTCTCTGATTGCATCCTCTATCTCCTTAGGGTCAACAACACCGTTTGAATGAACATCCACAAGTGTAATCTCAAAGCCCTCGTTTTTTAGCGCATCCAGAGTATGAAGCACTGCATGGTGCTCAAACTTAGAAGAGATAATGTGTTTCTTACCCTTTTTAGCACCTGCTCTGGCTGCTGAAATGATAGCCTGATTATCCGCTTCACTACCTCCAGATGTAAAATATATCTCTCTAGGCTTTGCACCTAGAATTTTAGCTACCCTCTCTCTGGATTCCTCTAATACTTCCTTGGCTTTCTGACCAACAGAATACAGGCTTGATGGATTTCCATACACCTCTGTAAAATATGGCAACATAGCCTCTACCACTTTTGGCGAAACTGCAGTGGTGGCAGCATTATCTGCATATACAAACATTGATAGTTCCTTCCTTTCACATTTTCAAACAGATATTTTTATTTACCTACCTATTTACTATGTTTAAAAAAATATCACCTATAACCTACTTAGTCAATAGGTTATAGGTGATAAATCACTTGTTGATATTTATTCTCATTATTAACGGATTGATTCGTATTCCTCTACAATCTCTTTTTCTGGTGCAGGTGTTGCCAGACTGACAACAATGCAAAGAAGTAATCCCACAATAAATGCTGGAAGCAGCTCATATATTCCAAAGATTCCTCCAAGTGGCTTCACTAAAAACTTCCACACAAAAACCATAATTCCCCCACCTAGCATTCCAGTTATAGCACCAAATCTGTTAGCTCTTTTCCAAAACAGTGCTGTCAGCATTACAGGACCAAATGCTGCGCCAAAACCAGCCCAGGCAAATGATACAATCTGAAAAACAGAGCTGTTTGGGTCTCTTGCAATAATAATTCCAATGGCTGCGATAATGACGAGTACCACTCTTGCCATTACCATCTGCATGTGTTCTGAAAGATTTATACCAAATGTCTCATGTAAAATATTTTCTGATACTGAAGATGAAGCTGCCAGCATTTGTGAATCGCATGTGGACATTGTACAAGCCAGTATTCCAGCCAAAATTACACCTGCCAAAAGTGCTGCTAAAAATCCGTGCTCTGCAAGTGCCTGTGCAATGATTACGATAGCTCTCTCAGAATCTACAAGCTCATCAAGCACTCCGACATGCACCATTGTATGAGTCATTACACCAATAAATATTGCAACACCCATTGCAATGAACACCCAAACAGTTGAAATTCGTCTACTAAGCTTAATCTTCTCTGGATCCTCAATTGCCATGAAACGAAGCAGGATATGAGGCATTCCAAAATAT
>CAMNPQ010000015.1 GCA_946548305.1 uncultured Pseudobutyrivibrio sp. | reverse complement strand
AAGAGCCCTGGTCAAATGTAAGTGGTCAGGGGTGCGGAATAATTTCTTCTTTGGATGTGTACTTTTATCTTTCGGGGGTAAAAGCAATTTCAAAGCAGTCTTATGAAGAGGCAGTGGAAGACTTCATAAGAAACACGTTATTTGCGAAACTGTTTATGCATGAGTTTTTTCATGGAAGGGTGGTTGTTGGAATAACCCCATGGCAAATATGCAGCTACCTAAATAGGATACTGAGGGGTAAATATAAGGTTAGCTATAACGGTAGATTTGGTCATGAAAAAATGCTTGAAAAAATGGAATGGATGATAGATAGGGATATTCCAGTGATTTGGTCACTGTACAGAATGGGCAAAAAAATTATGCTCTACACATACAAATCTGTTACCCAGGAGTATGTGCCAGCAATCACCACAAACAGTCATTATGTAAATGCCATTGGGGTGATACATGAAACTGGTGGAAAGCATTCTAGGATGGTAAAAATCTCTTCCTGGGGGAAAATATATTATATTGATTATGATGAATATTTAGAATATGTGGGAAACTCTATTATCAGCAGCGTATGTTCAAATATATTTGTGATAAAAAAATGCTGATTTGCCATTGCTAAATGCAGTGACAAATCAGCTTTATTATTTTCGTCTATCTAAATTGCCTGCAATCTTCATACCCACATTTTGGATAATCTGAAACAGAATAATCAGTAGAATTACAGTGATAATCATAATATCTGTCTGCCAGCGGTAGTAGCCGTATCGAACAGCAATGTCACCCAAACCACCGCCGCCTACTGTTCCTGACATAGCGGAATATCCCAGGATGTTTCCAGTGGTAATGGTAGCACCCACAATGAGAGAAGTGCGTGCCTCAACCAGCATAACGTGAAACACAATATCCAGATTGCTGGCACCCATTGATTTTGCAGCTTCAATAACACCAGGGTCTACTTCGTTCAAGGATGACTCCACCATTCTGGCAATGTAGGGAGCAGCGCAAACTACAAGTGGTACAATAGTAGCTGTTGAACCGTAGCTTTTTCCTACAACGAACCTTGTGAAAGGAATCAACAGAATCAAGAGAATCAAAAATGGAATAGAGCGAACGATGTTGCAGAACACATCAAGTATTCCATAAATTATTTTATTTGGCTTTAGACCGTCTTTGCTGGTGACTTTTAGGCATATTCCAAGGGGAAGTCCGAAAATGTAGGCTATGACTGTGGAAAAAATGGTCATGTAAAGGGTGTCTCGAATGCCCTCTAAAAGCATATTAATAACTTGTGAATCAAACATCTCCTGTCACCTCCTCGATTTCTAGTCCACGCTCCCGCAAATAAGAAATGATATTTTCCTGAAGTGTGGTATCCTCTGGCAGCCCTAAAATCATTTCACCTTTGGCAACTCCACCTACATTTCTGGTATCTGCCCGTAATATGTTCACAGCTGTCTGGAATTTTAAAACCATGTTTGCTATTACTGGTTCATAGGAAGAATTCTCCGTAAATACGATACGGATTTTTCTCTCAGCATTTATGGTTTCAACAATGCCGCCTGTTTTTTCATTATCTCCTCGCAGTATCAGCTCTCGTGCAGCACTTGACTTTGGGTGGTTGAACACATCCTCTACAAGTCCATTTTCAACTACCTCGCCTTTTTCAATGATAGCTACCTTGTTGCAGATTTCTGAAACGACTGACATCTGGTGAGTGATTACTACTATAGTGATGCCCAACTTTTTATTGATATCCCGAAGTAATTCTAATATAGAGGCTGTGGTCTGAGGATCCAGGGCAGATGTGGCCTCATCGCAAAGCAAAATGCGAGGCTTATTAGCCAGTGCTCTGGCTATTGCTACACGTTGTCTCTGGCCACCTGACAGCTGGGCAGGATAAGCCTTTTCCTTTTCAGAAAGTCCTACTATTTCAAGCAATTCCTTTGCACGTTTTCTGGCGTCTGCCTTTGATATTTTTTGTAAACGCAGTGGGAAACACACATTGTCTATGACATTTTTTTGCATTAAGAGATTGAAGCTTTGAAAAATCATGGCAATCTCACTTCGCTCAGCTCTAAGTTCCTTCTCGCTTAAAGCACTCAAATTTTTATTTCCAATCCACACCTCGCCACTGGTGGGTTTTTCAAGAAAATTAAAGCATCTGACCAAGGTGCTTTTTCCTGCTCCAGACATACCGATAATTCCATATATGTCCCCAGTTTCGATTGTAAGATTAATGTTTTTTAAAGCATCAACCGTATCTGTGTTTTGATTAAAGGTCTTACACAGGTCTTTAACAACTATTTCGCTCATATTTCACCTCGTAGGTTCATGATTATAGATAAAGAAATGAGTGCAGCCATAGGCTACACTCTATTAAGATTAACCAATGTTTTAATTTAGGTCAAGTGAGGGATTACTTATCGTAGAAAACTACTGCACCATCATAGTTGTCTTCAATAAATTTTTTGATTTCATCTGATTTTAATACTGACACAAGAGCCTGTATTTTGGCATCGTTTTCATGTCCCTCTAAAACAGCGATGATATTTACATAGGTCTCAGCTGCTACTGAGTCTGTTGATTCATAGGCTATAGAATCCTTGGCAACAGAATAGCCAGCTTCTAATGCATAATTACCGTTTAATACAACAAATGCAACTTCATTTGCAACACGGGCAACCTGTGCAGCTTCAAGCTCTTCAAAATCGATATTGTGAGGATTTTCAATAATATCATTTACAGTTGCTTCCAAACCTACACCGTCTTTGAGGGTGAGCAATCCGTTGTCCTGGAGGAGAAGAAGGGCTCTGGCTTCGTTTGTGGTGTCGTTAGGAATAGCTATTACATCACCATCTGCGATTTCATCGAGTGATGACTTTGTGCCAGGATAGATGCCAAATGGCTCGTAGTGAATGTCGCCAGCATCCACAAGATGTGTTCCATGCTCCTCATTGAAACTATTTAAATAAGGAATGTGTTGAAAATAGTTTGCATCGAAATCACCAGACTCAACCACTTCGTTTGGCTGTACATAATCGTCAAATACAGTTACCTGAAGATCATAGCCCTGCTCCTTTAATGCGTCCTTTGCTGCTTCAAGGATCTCAGAATGAGGAGTAGCAGATGCAGCTACGGTGATTGTCTCAAGCTCGCCTGAGTCGTTTGCTGCATTTTCAGTAGAGGCTGTAGCTGATGTATCTTGGGTAGGGGCTTCTGCTGACTCTGAGCTACCGCATCCAACTAGTGCGCCAGCTGAAAGCATAGAAGCGAGTGATAATCCTGCAAGTTTCTTAAAAAATTTCTTTCTCATAATCGTCTGTCTCCTTTGCTTTTGTTTATGCTTGTGACTCTATCACATATAAAACACTTATTCAATGGGGTTAATTATATATAGATTTTATTACTGGCTATCAAAAACATTGATAGCAGTATAATGGGCAGTTTTAAAACACTTTGTTTTTTATATGAAAAGGGCTATAATCATAAACTAGAAAAGGACGAATAAGATATGAAGAAAAAGTTTGTCATAATACTGCTTACGTCGGTATTAGTACTTGCAATTGGTGCTTGTGTGGCTGGATTTTCCTATTATAAAACTCAGTCAGATATTGTTTATTCAGAAGTATATATTGAGGCTGGCAGTAGTAAATGTTCTGTAGAGGATTTTCTAAAGCGTCCTGTCCAGGATGTGAGCTTTGCTGATGGAGCAGCATATGATTTAAATGTTCCAGGGGATTATGACCTCAAGATTCTGTGGGATATGCCTCTGTTTGGAGAGCAGGTTTATCAAACCACCCTCCATGTGACAGATACCGTGGCACCCCAGGTGACTTTGAATTGTGAAGAGATTGATATGTACACCACAGCTGATGCCCCTACGGCAGCAGATTTAGTGGATTCTGTGAACGACGTTTCAAATTGTGTGATTGATTACAAGGACACGTATGATTTTTCTGCTGAGGGCAGCTTCGACGTGACTGTTGTGGTGACGGATACATCTGGAAATGCTACAGAAACAACCATTCCATGCACAGTAAGAGAGGACAAGACTCCACCTGAAATCACAGGTGTAGAGCCACTTCAGTTTGCCCAGGGGGATGCAATTTCCTATAAAAAGGGCGTAGAAGTAACAGATGATATAGATGAAAATCCTACTCTGGAAGTGGACACATCTGAGGTGAACGCCGACAAGCGTGGTATATATACAGTGAAATATATTGCCACTGACTCGGCTGGAAACGTAACTGAAAAAACTACCACTATCAAGATTGTTTCGGCAAAGATTGCGGCAGCCACAGAGGAGACTGTTAATGCAATGGCAGATGAAATACTGGCAGAAATTGTAACTGGGGATATGTCCCAGCTAGAGCAGGCCAAGGCAGTTTTTAACTGGGTAGTGGATAATATTACATACTCGGAAACAGCAGGAATAGATGATTTATATTCGGCTGCCTATAAGGGAATGTATAATCGAATCGGCGATTGCACCGTAAAGCAGAAGACTGCAGAAGTAATGCTAAATCGTTTGGGCATTAAAAATATGGAAATCGAAAAAATTCGTGATACAAGAGGTCACTATTGGTTGCTGATAGATGTAGGAGAGGGCTGGTATCACTATGATCCTAATCTGCAGTTGGATGGAACTAAAATTTTCTACTGGCATGATGCGGATTTGTGGGAGTATTCCAATGCACATCATAATACCCACAACTACGACCCTAGCAAGTATCCCACTATTCAATAGAAATCAGTAGTAATAAAAAGGAGTAAACTATGAAAAACAAAATTATTACAGTTGGATTGATTATGACAATGGCACTGTCTTTGGCAGCATGCGGGCAGGCGACTTCAAGTGACACAAAAGTTATCGAATCAGATAATGCCAGTGCAGAATCAAGTGCAGCAGGCACTAGCGCAGTTTCTAGCGCAGTAGGGTATGTGTTCAACTATGATGGAATGGACATAGCTGTAGATGCTGATGCAGCACCAATCATTGATAAACTGGGAGAGCCAAATAATTATTTTGAATCCCCAAGCTGTGCAGCAGATGGCATTGGCAAGCTTTATACTTATAGCGATTTTGAAATCCAAACCTATCCAGACGGAGATGTAGATAGAGTGTTGTATGTCCTGCTTAGAACAGACAATGTGGCTACTGCTGAAGGAATAGACCTTTCCAGCTCTAGAGAGGATATTATAGAGGCTTATGGTGAGGCTACAGAAGAAGCAACTGGTTCTATGAAGTACGAAAAGGATGGAATGACTTTAGTATTTTTGTTTGATGGAGATAGTCTTATCTCTATTGAGTATGATAGCTCATTGAATTAAAGAGTAGATTTTCTGAAAAAAGTGGGGATTTTTTAAAGCTTTGCGACTTTAAAAAATCCCTTGACTTATGGGTAGTTGTACTATAGAATACATATTGTTGTTGAGGGAAATGAATCCGTTATTGGGTTGGCTGAGATTTGTTTCGAAAATGCTTCGCATTTTCTCAACCTAGTGATTTTTCTTCACTTCGTTCGAAAAATACACTATATTGCGCGAGTGGCTCAGTTGGTGGAGCGCCACCTTGCCAAGGTGGAGGTCGCGGGTTCGAGTCCCGTCTCGCGCTCGATAATTAAAATAGGCAGTATCGCATTTGCGGTACTGCCTATTTTAGTTATCGGGCACTTCAATCGAGACGGGACGACCTATCACGATTTATCGAGCTTGCGATGAGAAATCGTGATGTTTCCTTAATCCCGTCTCGCGCGTAGGCCCATACGGACCTCGAAGGTTCGAGGTCTCGCCTGCCGGCTCGGTCGGTGCTTCTGCTTCACCGAGGTGTCCACTGGACACCCGCACCCGTCTCGCGCAATATTTCAATAGAGATGCTTACTTAATCCCGTCGAGCGTGGGGTACACAAGGAGTACAACTGTGGTACGGTTGTTGTTTTCATTGCACTGTATCTCCTTTTATAAGTTGAAAATCTTTAGGAAAATATTGTAATATATTAATACAAATAAGGGTTGGTCGAAAGACCCAGGTCCATCATGGGCGGGGAAGTTCCACGCCATTTTTATTTGGGAGTATTTTATGAAAGAAATAAGTATTTTTACAGATTCAGGTAAGCAAAATTCTTGCTTCTGTATTCAGCGTTTTACTACCCAATCCTATCTTTAGAAAAGTGCTACCTAAAGATTATAAACTATTTCAGGTTGCAGATTTGTTATGTACATTTACATTAATCGAGTTGAAAATTAATGATAATATGTATTCTAAATCTGAAGAAACCTTCTTTGGAAACAGACGTGACTTTAAAAAGAACTACTTGAAACACATCAAGAAAAAAGAGTGGAAGTAAAACAAAAAGGGGTACAAAAAGGGTACAAACAAAAATGACAGTCCCACAAACCTCCTATTTACTAGTGCTTTCGAACACGACCAATATTCGAGTCACTCCCTCCTACTCTATTAGTTGGACTTTCTGCTATATATTTTGAACATAATTCTTCTAAATGCATGTAATCAAGTGCTGATTTTACATATCCTGCGGTTGTATCATTCATTTGCTTTTGTTTGTAGATTAATGTAGCGTTATTCCGTATTTTAGCAATGTTCTTACGAATGAAAATTGCCTCTGACTGAACCAATGCTTTATAGTTATCATCAGCTTCATTTTCTAGGTCATATAATGCAAGCTCTGTTTCGGGAACTGGAATCATATGACTTAATCTTAAAGTACCTTTTAATTCCTTTTTACCATTATTTTTTTCAGTCATACGAATAATTGGAACAATACTTTTCTTAACTACTTTCTCAGCACCAGCAACCTGGTAATCTGATTCTTTAGGAGAAGACATAGGTACAAAGTATTTGTATCCATTGATTTCTATAACAGTACCAACATATTTTCTAGTATGTGTTCTGTTTCCCACTTTATTCGAGTAAACGTTAGGCTCATATTGCCTTAAATAATCAATGTATGCATCAGAGACACTATAAATCTTGAATTCTTCCATAACAACATTTTTTCTTAGTAAAGTTTAAGAGGACTGATAAATCAGCCCTCTTAGAGTTTAAGCTTTCCCACTTATATGGCAGGGACTCTCCCGAGTTTAAACTTCTCCACTTATATGGCAGGAGCTCTCCCGATTAATTACATTATAGCACCATATGTATAATTGTCAATGCTAAAACAAACATATGGTTGCATGTTTATAGGGGGACATTGATTACTTCAAGGTTTATAGCCCTTAATTTTTACTTATTTTGTCATTATCCAAACATTTTAATTTCAACTTTTTAAATATATAGAACTTTTTTACTAAACTAAAGCATATTTTGATACTTTTTATGTTTCTTAGAAATAGAATCCTTCGTTTCATCAATATATACGTTCGAGTCTATGTAATCATAGCAATATTGTTCAATGTATACCAGTTCTTTGGCAGCAGCTTTTTTGCACTTTTTCCACAGCCAGCATTATCAAAATCTTTTTCATATGCAGCTTCTACTTTCTGAGTTGCGTTATTGTTAATGGTTTCTTGATGAGAATCATCTACATTATTCCTAAAAAAGATTATATGCAACGAGTAATATTAAAACAATTATAACTACACATATAAGGGTTGCAACAATCAATTTGTCGTTCCCATTTTTACATTATCTCCATATATCTTTCTAGTAAAACATTTCTATCTCCACAATTATTATACAAAAATAGCACTATTTTACTAATGAATACATACAAATATATTATCTATGGTAATAAGAATAACTAAGGCATGCATTAAGAATTTATAAATGAAGAATAAAAAGGTACAAAAAGGATACAAATAAAAATGACAGTCCCGCAAAACTCAGAAATTGCAGATGCCTTGACTTTTCCGACAAATTTTGTATTATATAGTTAATATTAGGGCTGGCAGAGATGTCTGGGTCCAACCTATGCGGCGGGAAGACTTCCCGCCATTTTTTATTTGGAGAAATTATGAAAGAACTAAGCATCTTTGGCGATGAATCTGGCGACTTCAGAGATTGCAATTCAAAATATGCGCCTCAATACATTTATTTAATGAATAAAGGCTGGGCAAATGTTAGTAAAGGCATAAGGAAATATCAGAAAATTTAGCAACAAACAGAAAGCTTTGCGACTTTAAAAAATCCCTTGACTTATGGAGGTCTGTGCTATAGAATACATATTGTTGTTGAGGAAAATGAATCCGTTATTGGGTTGGCTGAGATTTGTTTCGAAAAAAATACTATATTGCGCGAGTGGCTCAGTTGGTGGAGCGCCACCTTGCCAAGGTGGAGGTCGCGGGTTCGAGTCCCGTCTCGCGCTCGATAATTAAAATAGGCAGTATCGCAAATGCGGTACTGCCTATTTTAATTATCGGGCACTTCAATCGAGACGGGACGAAATGCATATAGGAGGGACCCACTTTAGTGGGAGGAACCTGTTTGCCACGACGCAGCCGTGCGAAGCACATACAATGCTGCGTCTTCCCACTTGATTTCATGAGCATGCAAAATGAAATTGAGATGTAAAAAAAAGAACCTTGAAAAAACAAGGTTCTTTTGAATTGCTAAAACACAGCCCTATTCTAAAGTGGAAAAATAATCCTGAATGGCTGAAGTATCAATATCGTAGTATTCATAGCTGATATTTTCAGCAGCGGCTGTTTCAACTTTGTTATAAACAGAAAATCCAATCCAAGCAACGATAGCTATGGCGATAACTGAAACACAAGCGATGCTTGCAATTTCTTCGATTTTCTTCTTTCTAAGCATAGATTTACGATGAGCTTTATCGTATTTCTTCTGATCTACTTTTTCCTGACTCATTATTTCTCCTAACTAAGCTGATAAATTTCCTACGGAGCAACTTAGAACTACAAGATATGGTAACTCAAATAGTATGTTTTTTCAAGGAAAAAGTAGGGAGTTAAATGTTAACAAAATCACTTTTTACTTGAAAAATAATATGTGAGAATGTGATAGAGAAGAGAATTTTGTCGTGGTTGTAATTTCTCTAACAAAATTGTAAAATCATCATCTTAATTTGTAATCGACTCCCATACTGTTTCTCCAAATATCATCAAGAATATTAATAAAGATAAATAATAAAGCTTCATATTTAAAGCTGGTAGTGATAGCTATCGCAAAAGAAAGTAGAGATAGCTATTGATTTTTTAATAAAGAATGTGTAAAGTATTGTTTAGATTAGAAGAAAAGGGGCTTCGAGTGGGTTATGAAGAAGAACTCAAAAAAATATGTGTTAATTCTAATTGCACTTCTGGTAGTCATAGCTGCTAGTTTGTTTCTTATTTTTAAAGATAATTTTAATAGGAAAAATGCCACAGAAACTTTTGACGAGATGGCAGAAAATGTAAATGACGTAGAACCAGAAGAATCTGAGGAGACTACTGACAGCCCTTACAGCAATTTGGGTATTGAAATCCCTGAGAAGAATTTAGATTGGGAAGCTTTGCATAAAGAAAATGAAGATATTTACGCATGGATAACAGTTACAGATACAACGGTGGATTATCCTGTTCTGCAGCACCCTACAGACAATGAATACTATTTGAATAACAATATAGACGGAACTGCTGGATACCCTGGATGCATTTATACAGAAAATTATAATGCTAAAGATTTTTCTGATTCGAACACAGTTCTGTATGGACACAACCTAAAGGACAAAACTATGTTTTCTTCACTACACAACTTTGAAGATGAGGAGACATTTGCTAAAGACCAGTATATTTACGTTTGGACAGAAGATGATTTGTTTGTATATCAGATATTTGCTGCGTATGAGTTCAATGCGAATCATTTGCTTTTGAATTATGACTATGACAATGAGTATGTTTTTGAACAATATCTTAAAGATATCCAAAATGTTGGTCTGATGAATTATGGTACTGCGAATATTAAAGCAGATATTGAAGTGACGAAGGAGGACAAGATTATCACTCTTTCTACATGCACTGCTGATCATAATTCCGACCAGAGATTTTTGGTAGTTGGTGTATTGGTTAATCCAGAAGAATGATTTTTATGGAAATAGGCTTTTATGTTAGATAGAGAACTTACAACTGAAAGAAAGAAATTGACCTTTGGTATTAAATCACTAATCACAATAATAGCAATTATAGTTGTGATTTTTGGAATGCTTTTCGTGCTCAGAATAGTAGGAAAAGCGAAGCTTGGTGGAGTGGTTGCAGGAACTGATGCTGTAAGTATTGGAGAGCGTATCGGAGATGAGGATGAAAACCGAATTCTCTACAAAGGGCAAGAATATCAATTAAATGAAGATATTATAACTGTTTTGTTGATGGGAATTGATTCTGAAACTGTTGACAATGTCGGAGGTCAGAGCTGGAGTGCAGATTCTGACAGTGCCTATAGCGGTGGACAGGCAGATACTTTATTTTTAGCTATCATAAATCCTCATACAGAAGAAGTTTCGTTTCTAACTATAAACAGAAACACTATGGCTACTGTTGATGTGTGGGATGAAAATGGCGATTACATAGGAACTCAAATTCAGCAAATAGCATTGCAACATGGTTATGGCATTGGCGATGAAGAAAGCTGTGAGCATCAAGTAAAAGCAGTTTCAAGATTATTATTTGACATCCCAATAAATTCATATGCAGCTATAAGCATGGATGGAATCCCTAAGCTAAATGATGCTGTCGGTGGTGTGGAAGTTACAGTGCTTGATGACATTGTTTACCCCGAGTACAGTATGAATCTGCATCAAGGAGATGTTGTTACCTTAAAGGGGGAAAAAGCATATTGGTATGTTCGCCTCAGAGATGAAAGAGTTTTTAACTCTAATGAGACAAGACTGAATAGACAAAAACAATATTTAAAGGCGTTTGTAGCAAAGGCTAAAAGCGAGGCAAAGGCTGACATAAGAGTGGCTACGAAGTTATATAATGCGGTTTCAGAGTACATGGTTACAGATGTTGACCTTAGTACATTTACATATATGGCAACAGAATATCTGGATTATGATTTTAATCTTGATAATATATACTCTCTCGACGGTGAGACCATGATGGGAAACAAATATGAAGAGTTCTACATGGATGAAGAAGCTGCTGAGGGGCTTATAGTAGATTTATTCTACGAACCAATTAACCAGGTATCACCATAAGGACCACACCTTATGTATGATATAGACCACATGAATCTAGGAGAGGAGGAAAATATAAAATGAAAAAGTCAATATTAGTAGCTCTTACAGCTGCTATGGTGCTTTCTATGAGCACACTTACAGCTTTCGCAGCAGGAAGCCCTACAACAGTTGATGCAGTTCAGGCTGCAGCTGAGGGACAGACAACATCAACAGGAATTGAGGCAGTAGCTTCAGCAGATGCTTTGGCACAGGCTACAGCAGTTTCAGAAGGATACAAAGCTTCAGCAGTTTCAGATACAACAGTTCAGTCTGCAGTTGTTGCAGTACAGAACCAGATTCTTAATAAGATTGCTGAGATTGGTAATTTACTTGGCGACAGCAAGCTTGCAGCAGAAGCTACAGATCCTTCATCAAAGGTTACAGCTACAATTCGTTCATTAGTAAACATTGATCCTACAACAGCAACTAAGGGTGCTGATGGCCTTTATGAGGTTACAGTTACAGCTGCATACCTTGGTAATGGCGATGCTATCGTTCTTCACTATAACGGAACAGCATGGGAGGTTATCGCTCCTACAAACGTTAGTGGAAAGAACGTAACATTCAAGACAGCTACACTTTCACCAGTTGCAGTTGTTGAGGTTAACTCAGGTGCTAACACTGTTGCTACATCACCTAAGACAGGTGAGACATTACCAGTTGCAATGATGGTAGTTGTTCTTGGTATTGCTGGAGCAGCAGTTTGCACAAAGAAGATTTTTGCTTAATAAGAGCAAAATAAAATTACAAAATCAATTAGATCTAATTTAATTTCCGAAATCATGTGGTTGATAAGGACTACGGGGAATGCAATGCATTCCCCGATATTTGAGAATGATGAAAAAAATACTGTTTGTGACTACTATCAGCGGATTTCTACCCCAGTTTGAATATAACGATGTAAAGCTTTTAAAAGAGATGGGGTGCGAGATACATTATGCATCAAATTTTAGGAATCCTATATATACATTTGACAAAGAAAAATTAATAGAAGATGGAATAATACTCCATCATATTGATATAGCAAAATCTCCTGCCCAGCCTAAAAATATTAAGGCTATCAAGCAGGTTAAATTTATTATAGATGAAAATGATATAGATATTGTGCATTGCCATAATCCAATGGGAGGTGTTTGTGCACGAATAGCATCTAGGTTTAGTAAAAGGCAACCATATGTGATATATACGGCTCATGGTTTTCACTTTTACAAAGGCGCACCAATAAAGAATTGGTTGCTATATTACACCGCTGAAAAGTTTTTAGCCAGGTGGACTGACCAGATTATTACTATTAACAGGGAAGATTATGATAGAGCTAAAACCTTTAATTTGAAGAGAGGTGGAAAAGTCACTCAAATACATAGTGTAGGAGTGGATGAAAATAAATTTTATCCTAAAAGAGAAAAGAATATTCAGTTGCGTACTAAATTGGGAATTCCTGAAGATGCATTTGTGATAGTGACTGCAGCTGAACTAAATGACAATAAAAATCAAAAAATAGTAATAGAAGCTCTTTCTTATTTAAAAGGAAAGCCAGGCTTTGATATAGAAAAAGTAAGATATTTAATATGTGGTAAAGGACCCAATTGCGAGAAATTGGAGAAGCTGGTGGCTGAATCGGAATTATCTGATTGTGTGAGTTTGCTAGGCTTTAGGACTGACATGCCAGATATATTATCTATCTCAGATGTTTTTGTATTTCCTTCGCACAGAGAAGGCTTGGGAGTAGCAGCTGTAGAAGCCTTACTTTGTGGAGTACCTCTTATAGTGGCTGATAATAGAGGAACAAGGGAATATGCGATTGATACAGTTAATTCAATAGTGTGTGATGCAAATTCAGTAACCGAATTTGCTAGTGCAATAGAAAAGCTGATGATGGATAAAGAATATAGAAGTCTATTAGCTGGACGGTGCAGAAACTCGGCTATGATTTTTACAATACATGAAGTGGAAAAAACTATGAAGAAGGTATATGAAGAATGGACAAACCGCTAGTTTCAGTCATCATGGGTGTTTATAACCAATGGGATGAAAAAGTTTTACGTGAAGCTGTAAATTCAATACTGAGACAATCCTATGAGAATCTGGAATTTATTATATGGGACGATGGCTCTACAAAAGAGGCGGCAGCTATAGTTCAATCACTAGAAGACCTTGATAGTAGAATTGTCGTCATGCGTCGTGAAGAAAATAAAGGATTGGCTTTTTCCTTGAACGAATGTATTTTGCATGCAAAGGGTAAATACATAGCAAGGATGGATGCAGATGATATTTCACTTAGAACTAGATTGGAAAAGCAGGTTGATTTTTTGGAGAACCATTTGGAATATGGATGGTGTGGGTGCAATACTGAACTATTTGATGAAGAGGGAGTATGGGGAGAACGCCCTTATCCAGAAATACCGCAAATGGTTGATTACTACAAGTTTTCGCCCTATGCTCATCCATCTGTAATGTTTAGAGCCGAGCTTTTTGATGAAGGCAGAGGTTATCTTGCTACAGAGGAGACTCTAAGATGTGAGGACTACGAGATTTTCATGCATCTTATTCAAAAAGGACAAAAGGGCTACAATTTACAAGAAAATCTATTTAGATACAGAGAGACAAAGGATTCATATAGAAAGCGTAAGGTTAAATATCGTATAAACGAAGCAAAAACCAGATATAAAAACTATAAGCAGATGGGAAAACTATTTCCAGTGGGGTGGATTTTTGTGCTAAGACCTGTGGTTGCATGTTTTATACCACCAATAATGCTTGAGTTTATTAAGCGTTCAGAAGGTATTAAGCGTAGAGATGATGCTAGAAAGCAGGTTGAACCAGTACAAATCAATATTGAAATGGAGTCCAAACCACTCAGAAGCATTGAGACATTCGTTGGCTCAGTTAGACAAACCAGCTAATGATTCTGATATCATTTTTTTACATGTGTTTGCGCCAGTTTTAACTCAATATGTTACATGGGTTTTAAAGACTGCATATAAGGATGGAAAAAAAAGATTATATTTTCTTGCTAGAGATGGATGGATGATGTATGAGTTGGCAAAGAAGATATCATCCAAGCTCAATTTAAACATGGACTTGAGATATATTTATGTCTCTCGATATGTGCTTAGAAATGCAGAATATTATTTTATTGGAAGAAGATGTATTGATTCTATTTGCGTGGGTGGAATAGATATAACATTCTACAAAATAATGAAAAGGGCTGCATTGACTGACAAGGAAATACTTATAGTAGCTGAGGAAACTGGATATAAGGACAGGCTTAATGAATGTTTATCTTATGTCCAGATTCAAGAATTGAAAAAAAGACTAGATGGCTTTAGCTTGAGCTTTTTTGATTTTGTATATGCACATTCAAAAGGATTTTACGAGGATATAACGAATTATTTTGAATACGTAGGATTAACTGATGATGTGAAGTTTGCCGTTGTGGACAGTGGCTGGCTTGGAACTACTGCTGTTAGTATGGGAAACATTTTGAGCTATATGACAAAAAGGCAAATAGATATTTCTGGATATTATTTTGGGTTGTATGAATTACCTAAGAGTGTGAAAAATAAAAACTTTAAAGCATATTATTTACATCCCAATATAAATATTGGTAGAAAAACCAGATTTTCCATTTGTCTATTTGAAACACTATTCTCTGCGCCAGTGGGGATGACAATGGGGTATCGCACTGAAGAAGAAAAAGTAGTGCCGATTTTGAGCACATCAGGAAATCCAAACAAAAATGTAATTGAACGAAATAAAGATTTGCTAATGATATATGAAAGCTATTTAGAGGCAGGGGATTTGAGTGTTGGTAAGTTGGAAAAGCTCCTGTCTTTAATTATGGGAAAACCAACGAAGGAAGAAGCAAAAATATTTGGTAATCTTCAATTTTGTGATGATGTTTTAGAACTGCAAATGCAGCACGTGGCAGCAGATTGGGACGAGATTGAATTAAGAAAACAGTCTTTTTTTAGGAAGATTTTAATTAAGTTTTTTAAGAGTAAAGAAAAGCTTCATGAAAGTGGATGGCCAGAGGCGAGCATAGTAAATCTGGTAGGAACCGGAATAAGAGGTAAATGGGCACTTTTTAATGAACGTTTGTATAAAAGAGGTATGTATGTTAGAAAAGCGATTAAAAAATAGGCTATCATTAATGGTTTTGTTTGCGGCTTCATTGACGGGACTATTTTCAAACCAGCTAATTGTACATGCAGAAGATGCATCGGTACATTTTGGATCTACTTCATATAGCACAAATGAAGGGGAGTCTTTTCCAGTTGGTGTTTACATTAATACTGAAAGTGGAGTTGGAAGTTATGTTGTTACTGTTTCATATGACCCTACCAAATTGCAGTATGTAGGTGGTGCAGACGGTGCTGACCCTGAAAATGGAATGCTCGCTTTCGTGGGCGAAAGCGGAGGCCCAGAGGTGAAATACATGGTCAACTTTGTTCCTATAGGAGAGGGAGCAAGCGATAGTTCCATAAGTATTGCCTCAGCGGAGGTATATACTTCAGATACAGGTGAGGCTTTTAATACTTCTGTGGCTGGTGCTGCGCCAGTTTCAGTGGCAGCAGCAGAAGAGGAAGAAGAGGAAGAAGAGGAAGAAGAGACTCTAGAGGAAGATGCGGAGGAGACCTTAGAGGAAGAGGCAGAGACTCAGGTTGTAGCTGATACAAATACTGTGGATCAAGAAACTGATGCAGACTCTGATGCTTTAGTTTCGGAAGTTGATACAGAAACTGTAGAAGCGCAGGCTGAAGAAACAACAGAAAATAAATCTATATTATACAACACATATTTTGTGTTAGGTGGCATATTTGTTGGACTCATTATTTTTATTCAAGTAGTGTTTGGCGTGATTACTCGTATATACAAGAAACGAATCGAGGAGATGGGCAGAGTAGAGAGTGTATACGAAGAAGATGATGATGAAGATGATAGCGAATATTATATAGATAGAGAAGATGATAGTGACTATATCACACCGCCTATAAAAAATACAAAATCATCAATTCATTTGGTGGGTAATTTGCCTGTTATGGATTTAGATATGGAAATGGTAACTGAATCTCCAGAGGTGATACAAAACAAAATGAATCACTCTTTTACGGAGAAGGTATTAAATAGGCTTACATCTAAAAAAGAGGATATTACATTACCAGAGACGAAAGAAGTTATAGAGGCTCCACTGGAGAAGAAATATGAGGGTGTAGAAGAATCCTCTGAGGTATCAGAAGAGATTGATGCGGGTGTTGAGGAAATACTAGAAAATTCAGGAGTGGAGCTGGATACAAGTACATCTCAGATAGAAGAGGCAGGCGAGAACCAAGAGGAATCTGTAGATGAAAATAAACCTGTGATTTCAGTTGATGATGTGACTATGGAGTTTCATATAGCAAGTTCGCAATCCTCAGGACTAAAAGACTATATTATTCAATTTTTGAAAAGGCAGATTACTTACAGGAAGCTTTTTGCTCTATATCATGTGAGTTTTAATATTTATAAGGGTGAGATAGTTGGCATTATTGGCACAAATGGCTCGGGAAAATCTACACTTTTAAAGATAGTCTCAGGAGCACTTCGCCCTACAGAAGGAGAAGTCAAAGCTGATAGAAAGAAAATCCAATTGCTGACATTGGGCACAGGCTTTGATATGGAACTTACTGGCAGAGAAAATGTTTATTTGAATGGTGCAATAATTGGATATTCAAAGGAATTTTTGGATGAACACTATGATGAGATTGTAAAATTCGCAGAACTGGAAGATTTCATGGATGAAAAGGTGAAAAACTATTCCAGTGGTATGGTGAGTCGTTTGGGTTTTGCTATTGCAACTGCAGGTGATGCTGCTGAAATTCTTATATTGGATGAAGTACTTTCTGTAGGTGACGAGTTCTTCCGAAAGAAGAGCCTGAAGCGAGTAAAAGAAATGATTCATGGTGGAAGTACGGTGCTATTAGTGAGTCACAGCATGGGTACTATTATAGATAATTGCACAAAGTGTGTTTGGATTGAAAAGGGCGAACTTAAGATGGTGGATGAGCCTAAAATTGTGTGTGATGCCTATAGTAAAATGAAAGAGAGCGAGGCTGTCTAGGATTATGAATTATGGAATAAAGCAATATATATTTGTAATCCGTGAACTAACAGCTAGAGAAATAAAGCGTAAGTATGCCCGGTCGGTGCTTGGTATTTTTTGGTCTGTGCTTAATCCACTGCTTTTCATGATAGTAATGAGCCTGGTGTTTAGTGGTTTTATGGGCAGAGCTAGTGATTTTCCTGTGTATTATGTTACTGGCTTTACAATGTGGAGTATGTTTAGCACTGCTACATCCACAAGTATGACAGCCTTTGAGGACAATAAAAATCTATTCCAAAAGACTAAATTACCAAGGGAGATATTTGTGTTATCCAGAGATTATACTGCTCTGGTTAATTTGGGATTTTCGTTTATAGCATTGTTGATTGTGTTAATAGTTTTTAGGGTGCGTCCTAATCTGGCATTTTTAATTATAATTGTGGATGTTTTTTTTGAAATGCTTTTTTCTATAGGTGTTTCTTTTATACTTGCAACAATTTATGTCTTTTATAAGGACATAAAGTTTTTATGGAGAAATTTTATTGTTCTTCTTGTGCATATGGTGGCATTGTACATTCCAATTGAACGTTATCCAGAAAATCTGCATGAAATAACCAGATTAAATCCTATGTTTTTTTATCCCAATATTGCACGTAGATGTGTATTGGAGGGGAGTTTTGATATAGCTGAACTAAAGCTAATGGTCATTTGGGGAGTGGGAACGTTTTTGTTGGGACTGCTTGTTTTTAAGTACAAGGAAAACGATATAGTAAAAAAACTGTAAGAAGCTTTAATAATATGTAATTCATAGCTATAAATGTTTTATTGACATAAATATGGTAGCTTTAGCTATTGATTTTCGTATCACTTTTACTTAAAATATTCATAGTGCGTTATGAATTGTAGGTAGGATTTGGATGTTAGAAGGAAGACTAGATAACCTGCGGCAATATTTATTTGTCATCAGGCAGATTAGCTATAAAGAAAATAAACGCAAAATTGATGAAACAAATTTGGGCATTGTTTGGAATGTGTTGAACCCATTGCTTTATATGTTGATTTTATCTACATATTATCAGAATGTTGTTCGACATGATAATGTGGCCAATTTTCCAGTGTTTGTTTTTACTGGTATTACCATGATGAATTATTTTAGCAATGCTACTAAGAGTGCAATGCGTAGCCTGGTCTCAAATAAATCATTGTTAATTAAGACACACCTACCTACTGAAATTTTTTTGCTTCAAAAGGTTGTAATGGCATTTAGAGAGATGATGTATTCAGCGATAGCATTGATACCGATTATGATATATTTTAAGATTCCTCTTTCTTGGAGAGTGGTACAGATAGTCCCAGTGCTGTTGCTTATTTCAATAACGATATTTGGAATAGGAGAACTATTGGCAATAGCCTATGTGTATTTTGCTGATATAGATTATTTGTATTCTGTTTTTATGACAATGATGCTTTTTGTGTCGGGAGTATTTATCCCTATTTCTCATATGCCAGGTAAATTACAAGGGATTTTAACTTACAATCCAATCTTTTTGGCAATATATTTGACACGAAATTGTTTGGTTTATAATCTACCATCCCACTGGACCGCATGGGTAAAGCTTTTGATGTGGGCGGTATTAGCTGGCACACTTGGTCATTATGTATTTGTTAAAAATAAAAATAAAATAATAGGGAAAATATAATATTTCAAAAATTGCCTCAGGAGCTGGGGCGTTTTTTTAGAATAAAATCCGCGAAAATGTATAGGTTTTGGCGAGGCGCGAGGTGAGGAAATGACTGTAGCTATAATAATTGCAGGTGGAAATGGTAATAGAATGGGGCAAGATATTCCTAAGCAATTTATACACGTTTATGATAAGCCAGTTTTGATTTATACACTGGAAAATTTTCAAAGACATCCACAAGTAGACATTATTGAAGTGGTTTGCATAGACGGGTGGCAGGAGATGCTGTGGGCTTATGCTAAGCAATTTAATATAACTAAATTAAAGTGGGTTGTTTCTGGAGGTAAAACAGGTCAGGAATCTATCAGAAATGGGGTCTTTAATCTAGAACAAAAATGTGAAGATGATGATATTGTCATTATTCATGATGGAATAAGACCACTTGTGGAAGAACAGGTTCTTTCTGACGTGATTAGCAAATGTAAAAAATATGGCAATGCTGTTTCATCGATGCCATACAATGAGCAAATATTTGTAATTGATGATGAAAGTAGTACATCCAAATTTATTCCGAGGGAAACTTTGAGACGTGTTGTTACCCCACAAGCATATAAATTTTGTAAATTGGATAAAGCCTATCACGAAGCTTTCGAAAAAAAGATTGGGATTTTTGGTTCACACTATACAAATACAATGATGGTTGAATTGGGCGAGAAACTATATTTTGCAGCTGGATCTGACAAGAACATTAAACTTACAACAAAAGACGATTTGGAATTGTTTAAAGGATATTTAGACCGTGGAGAGCAGAGTTGGTTAAAATAGGTGAAAAAATGAATTTAATAAATAACAAACTATATCAAGAAGATTTAGATTATATATGCGGTTTGGATTTACCATGGGAAAAACTCCAAGATATGTCGATTATGATAACTGGTGCTACAGGGATGATAGGCAGTTTTCTTATTGATTCTTTGATGAAGAAAAATAACTCGGGTTTAAATTGCCATATATATGCAATGGGTAGAAATGAGAACAAGGCTAAAGAAAGATTTGGTTATTGTTTTGAGGATAATAATTTTACATTCATAGAACATAATATTAACACACCTTTTATAAAATGCAGTATGAGATTTGATTATGTTTTGCATCTTGCAAGCAATACTCATCCAGTAGCATATGCTAAGGATCCTATAGGCACAATCACTACAAATATAATGGGAATTTACAATATATTAGAGTATGTAACTATTAACAATGCTAAACGTGTTGTTTTTGCATCTTCCAATGAAATATATGGAGAAAACAGAGGGGATGTAGAACTGTTTTCAGAGGAGTATATGGGATACATCAACTGCAACACCATGCGTGCAGGGTATCAAGAAAGTAAAAGATGTGGTGAGTCTTTGTGTCAGGCATATATATCACAAAAAGGGGTTGACGTGGTAATACCTAGATTGACTAGAAGCTATGGCCCCACCTTACTTAATAGTGATACCAAAGCGCTAAGCCAATTTTTAAGAAATGGTTTAAATGGAGAGAATATAGTTCTTAAATCGGAAGGCAAACAATATTATTCTTATACTTATGTAGCTGATGCAGTAGCAGGATTATTGTATACCTTGCTAAAGGGTGGAACTGGCGAGGCTTACAATATATCAGATGCTGCTTCAGACATTATGCTAAAAGATTTAGCAAAGATTATAGCGGATGAGGCTGGCACAAAAGTTGTATTTGAACTACCAAATGAAGTTGAAGCAGCTGGATTCAGTACTGTAACAAAGGCGAGACTTGATAATACAAAGCTAAGGAATTTAGGGTTTGAAGCTAAATACAATATAAAACAAGGGATAGCTAGAACTATGCAGATATTAAAGGAGGTAAGCTAGACTTCATTAGACTGTATAAGCTTGAAAAATTCATACTCTAAATTTGGAGTTATTCATAACTATAAATAGTTAAGGAAGGTAAAAAAATGGTTAGTGTAGTTATACCAGACTGTCATGATGGAATATATTTGATTAGGTGTGTGAATTCAATTAAGAGACAGACATATAAGGATTTTTAAATAATTGCAGTATGGAATAAAGAAGAGGAAAAAAGAGAAATAGATGGAGTAGTCATTGTGAATAAATCAACTGATGTGAATGATACTCTAAATAAAATATGCTCTGTTTCGAATGGAGACACATTATTCTTTACAAGTTATTATTCTGTTCTTTCACCTAATTTGCTAGAAGACTTATTGGAACAAAATACGAAAGATAAAATTGTAATTGCAAATGAGGTGAATATTGATACTTCTAAGGAATATGGTTACATTGAACTACATGGACTTTTAGGTAAATTATTCAAAAAGGAATTGTTTATAGATGCCTTCTCTAATGCGGAAAATGTTTTCTTTGAGGATTGTGAGATTTGGAATGTATATAAAGAAAACTTCAAAGATGTAGAGTTGTCAGAAACAGCATATTGCTATTATTCACTGTGCGATGAGATAACATTATCAAAGAAAGAATATAATGAAACTAAATTCGTAAATACGTTAATGATATTAAATAAGCTCGATGATAAAAATAGGGATTCTCTTGAAGAAGCACTTGTAAATAGAGTAGATTACGCAAATAGCTTAGATATTGCATGTGATGATATTTGCCAATACGCAGGTGATTCTTACTACTTAATGATGAATATAGTAGTAAATTATTACAAATCTTTGTACAGTAATTTTTGTAAGAAATTAAATAGAGAAGAATACGAACAAGTAAAAAGCTTTTTGGTTAGATTGGATGGCGCTGAGGAGTTGCAAGAACTGGCTCTAGGAGAATTGAATATCTCAAAGGAGATGTTTAGTGCTATGAGAAGGTTGGACTATAGAAATTATAGATATGTAGTACAGGATAGCAATTATTATAGAGCCACAGTTTGCCCAGAAGGCATATACAATTTAAGTGGACTAGATTTGGCAAATTTTGTTATTTCAAAATATTCCCAAGGACGTTTGGGGGCTGGAACTATATTGAAGAGTGTTGGTGCTTGGGCAAGGAATAAGATTAAGAGATAAAGGAAGATTGTAATAATGTATGAAAATATAAAAGATAATACCGAAATTTGTGAGAAGCAAAAGGAAGAATTTGAATATAAGATTTCTGTGATTGTGCCAGTATATAATGGGGAGAAATATTTAAGAGATTGTTTGGATTCATTGTTAGTTCAAGGGATGGAGAGCGATGAACTTCAAGTATTGATAGTAAATGATGGTTCAAATGATGGTAGCCAAAAAATAGCAGAAAATTATTGCAAATTATTCAATAATTTTTTCCTATACAATAAGAAAAATGAAGGCTTGTCATTGACAAGAAATTTTGGATTAAAACTAGCTAAAGGCAAATATATAGCTTTTTTAGATGCAGATGATATGTTGAAAGAAAACTCATTAAGGCATTTATATGATTTTTTTGAAAAGCATTATGATGAGATAGATATAGTTACATATCGAATAGTGAGATATAAGGGCAAAGATGTATTACCGATGCATTATAGATATAAGTTTTTAAAGAAAACTGGAATATATGATTTGAATGAATATCCATATATTTCTCAAGCAAATATAAACATAATGGTAAAAAATCTAGATGCAGCTATTCAGTTTGACAGCACTCCTGATTTTAGGCATGAGGATATGAAATTTAATAATGATTATATTAAGAACAAAGGAAAAATCGGATTCGTGGATGAAGCAGAGTATAAATATAATCGGGATAATGATGGTAGTATTATAGCTTCTTATATGTATGCGTACTATATTTTTGAAACATCAACGGCGTATTGGGAATCTTTGTTTTCTGAATTTGAAAAAGTACCAGAATACTATCAGGCTATTTTTTTTAATGACTGTGTATGGAAATTTGCTGAAAGTAGATTATGGCCGTATCACTATGATGAATCAAGATTAAAAAATGCAAAAGAAAGGATATATGCTTTATTAGATAGAGTAGATGTCAAAGTTATATTAGGCTTCCCAAATGCAGATATATATCAAAAATTATATTGGATTAGACAAAAGAGAAACATTAATCCTACACCTCTTTTAAGTAGGGATAAAATGGAACTGATGTGTTCAGGATATGAATTATATCAGAGAAAAAGTGTCGAAATAGTATTGAAAAGGATATTAATTAAGAAAAATAGAGTGAAAATAATTGGTTATTTTAAGTCTCCATTGTTCTCTTATGTTGATAATCTTAGTTTCATAGTTAAAGATAGGGATAATATTTCAGAATTAGAAACGTGCAAAGCATCTAGCAGTTATCATAAGTCGAAAGAGCAGACTGATTCATTTTTCCAATTCATATATGAGATAAATGATTGTGAACTTGAGCATAACATTCAGTTCTATACAGTTATGGATGGCATTTGGTATTCAACTGATTTTTGGAATGCATTTGGTACGCCTTTTTATAGAGGAAAAATAAAAAAATATGTTAATGAGGGTACGATTGTAGAACAACACGATGGTTGCATAGCCATACATCCTGCTACCTTAGAAGAAGAGGATAATATAAAAAAAAGTAATAATTGTTTGTTTAACGAAAATCAAAATTTGTACAATATTAGACGAATCGCAGCAAATTATGGAAAAGAAGGAGAAATATGGCTTTATTATGATAATTATACTGTTGACTATGACAATGGTTTCCTGCAGTTTAAGCATGATATTTTAAAAGAGGATGGAATAAAAAGATATTATATAGTTAGTCTCAAAAATTATGAAATAGCAGAGAGCTTAATTGATGAAAAGTTTTACAATGCTATAGTTACATTTGGTTCTATTGAACATAAAATTCTATATTTAAACGCTAATAAAATTTTCACATCATTTATTGAGCATTTTTCACTTACCCCATTTGACAAGGAAGAGGATGGATATATTTCTGATTTATTTAATGCTGAAATAATATATCTGCAACATGGAGTGCTACATGCTCACTTACCATGGTTTTATACACCAGTTGGAGTGAATGTTGATAAAGTGGTTGTTTCCTCAACATTTGAGGTGGAAAACTTTTGCAAAAATTATGGATTTAGAAAAAAAGATATA
>CAMNPQ010000014.1 GCA_946548305.1 uncultured Pseudobutyrivibrio sp. | reverse complement strand
AATAACAAATGATTACTTTTATTTTGGGTCTTGTTGTTTTGATAGTAGGTGGGATGCTTTATGGAGGCTTTTGTGAAAAGGTAATGAGAGTCACAGATGGGAAAACACCAGCTGAGACATTACGAGATAATGTGGATTTTGTTCCAATGGGCAAATGGAGAAACGGCTTGATAGAGCTTTTGAACATTGCTGGTACAGGTCCCATCCTAGGACCTATTCAGGGAATACTATTCGGCCCTATCGCATTCATTACTATTCCAATTGGCTGTGTTATAGCAGGAGCCTTTCACGACTATATGGTTGGTATGATTTCTCTTAGAAACAATGGAGAGCAGACACCAGATTTAGTTCGCAGATTCCTTGGAAAACACATATATCGTATATACAATATTTTCGTTTGTCTGGCAATGCTTCTAGTGGGTGTAGTGTTTATCTACACACCTGGAGATTTGTTTGTCACTGAGATATTAAAGCAGGATGGCTCAGCTTCTAATCCTACTCTTTGGTATGCATACCTGATAATTTTTCTGTACTATATTTTAGCCACACTGTTTCCTATTGATAAAATAATAGGAAAGGTTTATCCGATTTTTGGAGCGATACTACTTGCTTCAGCGGTGGGTGTTTTTGTAGGTATTTTTGCAAAGGGATATCCCTTAGTTGAAATATGGAATGTGGCAAAATCAGCTTATCCCTACCAGCACAATTTTATTCCTATATTTTTTGTAACAGTCACTTGCGGCATATGTTCCGGATTTCATTCCACTCAGGCAACCCTGGTGTCACGTACACTCACTTCCGAACGACATGGCAGGGGAGTTTTCTACAACATGATGATTGCAGAAGGCTTTATAGCAATGACCTGGGCGGCAGCTGCAATGGGTGCTTTAAACTTAGGACTCACAGACGCTGAAACCCTTTGGACATCTGCAACCAGAGTAGTGGGGATAGTTTCAAAGGATATGCTTGGGTCTGTAGGCGGTACAATCGCCATTATAGGTGTAATCCTTCTGCCTATCACATCGGGAGACACAGCCCTTAGAGCACTTCGCTTGATTATAGGAGACACATTTCACATTGATCAGACTAAAAAGAAAAATGCTTTAATTCTATCACTGGGAATTTTTATTGTTGTAGGACTTATGCTGGTATGGGCGAAAGTAAATCCAGCAGGATTTGGCATTGTATGGAGATATTTTTCATGGGCGAATGTAACAATCATTGTATTTGTATTTGCAATGATAGTGGCTTATATGAAGAAAAATAATATGCCTCATATAATGGCAGCCATTCCAGCTACATTTTATATGTATATAGTGACCAGCTATATTTTAAATGCCCATATAGGCTTTAATTTGCCATGGCTCGTAAGCTATATAGTTGCAGCAATTATATCCTGTGTGTTCTTTGTGGCACTGGTAAGAAAGGAAAAGTAGGATGTTATGTTTTCGATGATTCTAAAAATGTCAGGACTGACGCTTTTATACGTGCTTCTTACTATAATAGTTTGGTTTTGGACTAAGGGAAAAAAGATAAATGGCAGTAAGCGACTGATGATAGGCATTGTATTTGGTATAAGCTCAGTGCTGTCCACACATTATGGCGTATCCTACGAGAATATGGTAATAAACGTCAGAGACATAGGACCTCTTGCGGCAGGACTTTTCTTTGACCCTGTGTCTGGTATAATTGCAGGTCTTATAGGCGGTATTGAAAGATACATAGCAGGCACGTATTTTGGAGTTGGTTCTTACACAAGAATCGCCTGCAGTATTTCTACCTGCTTAGCAGGCTTTGCTGCCATGGCTATGAAAATAAAGATGTTTAAATGGAAAAAGCCATCACCATTTTATGCATTTTTCATGGGCGCAGTAATGGAAGTATTCCATATGTATGTGGTATTTGTCACTCATAGGGGTGATATGCGAATGGCATTTTTGGTGGTAAAAACCTGTGCTGGTCCAATGATTATTTTCACAGGAATAGGACTGGCGTTGGCTTCAGTTATGTTGCAGGTGCTTACAGGAGAATGGACCAATCCATTAAAGAAAACTGATGCAGAAATGGTATCTCTTTCCCTGCGATTCCAAAAATGGCTGTTTACCATCACTTCCATAGTTATTTTAGGAAGCTTTATATTTTCCTATTTGTTGCAGACCCAGTCTGCGGTGCAGGATTCTGTGAATACACTGAAATCAAATTTTGCCACTATAAAGACCAACTATTTAAAACAGGAAGACAATTTGAACGCAGACAGCTCTGTCTTATATGGAATAGTTGATTCCGACAGGTTGATTTTAAGAGGAAAAAATCAGGGCATGAAGCTGGCTTCAGCGGAATATGACAGATTCTCAAGCCAGGTGGGAAAAATTATCGCAGAAAAATTCTGGGGAATAGATTCCATTGTGTATGTGGATAGAATAGATGAGAATACTATTCTTATCGTGTCCATAAGCAAGGCGGAGGTGTTCTGGTACAGGGATGCAGAAGCCTATGAAATAGCCTTAGCAGACATTTTACTGTTTACAGTTTTATACGTACTGATAGCTTATCTGGTAAATCAGATAGTAGTAAACAACATTCATTTGATAAACAAATCCCTGGAAAAAATTACAAATGGAAATCTGAATGAGGTAGTCACGGTAAGAAGCTCTTCGGAGTTCGCCTCACTTTCTGACGATATAAATCAAACTGTAGTTACCCTAAAGGGGTACATTGCAGCAGCGGAAAAACGAATAGAACAGGAACTGCTATTGGCTAGAACCATACAGTCATCTGCACTGCCACAGGTTTTTGATTTCCCAGAGAGAAATGAGTTTAAGCTGTTTGCTTCTATGAACCCAGCTAAAACAGTAGGTGGGGATTTTTACGATTTCTTTTTTGTAGATAGAGACAAGCTGGCTCTGGTTATAGCGGATGTTTCAGGGAAAGGCATCCCAGCATCACTGTTTATGATGCGCAGCAAGACAGCTATCAGAAGTTTTGCAGAGGCAGGGGGAACCCCAGAGGAAATTTTGAAGAAAGCCAACGAAACACTATGCGAGGGAAATGATGCAGAAATGTTTGTTACTGTGTGGCTGGGAATACTTGACCTTAAAACTGGTGTTATGCAGTGCGCAAATGCAGGGCATGAATATCCTGTTATAAAGAAAAAGGATGGGGATTTTGAACTGCTTAAGGATAAGCACAGTCTTGCTCTTGCTTGTATGCCAGGCTTAAAGCCAAAGCCATACGAATTCACCCTAGAAAAGGGCGACAGATTATTCGTATATACGGATGGCGTGCCAGAGGCTATAAATGAAAAGGAAGAGCAATATGGAACAGATAGATTGCTTAACGTGTTAAACGCAAACAAGGATTTATCAGTGACAGATACTTTGCCAAAGGTTGCTGAAAGCGTCAGTGAATTCAAAGGCGAAGCTGACCAGTTCGATGATATTACAATGCTAGAGATAGAATTATTATGACTTCTTTTGGGCTACTTAAGGAAAAAGCCCACAAGAACTCAAAAATCATAAAAAACAGGAGGATGAACAATATGATTTCAATTTACGAAAAGAGCAACAGATTAATCAAAACAGTGCTAGTGACCTGCATGTGTGCGCTTATGTTTGTAGGGCTTTTCAACAATGCACTTTTGGCAGAGGCAAAGGGAACAGACTCCCTTTCATACTGGACAGACACAGCCCCTGCAAAGACAGAGCTTACAAGTTACATGGCTCAGATTACAAACAAAAACAGTGCTGGCTATATCCCGGTAGAGGACAGAATAGCAGTATTTGATTTGGACGGAACCCTCTGGTGCGAAACAGACCCGGTTTATTTTGACCATGAGCTTTTAGTCTATCGAGTATTTAATGACCCAACCTACAAGGACAAGGCTACAGATTTTGAAAAAGCAGTAGCTGCAAAGGTTGTAGAATTTGCAAAGACAGGTGTTTACCCAGAGGAACTTTCAAATGAGCATGGTCAGGCGATTGCATCAGCATTTTCAGGAATGACAGTGGATGAGTTTCTGCAGTATGTAAACAATTTTAGAAATACACCAGCAGACGGCTACACAGGAATGTTAAAGGGTGATTCTTACTATAGACCAATGGCTCAAATCATTGATTATTTACAGCAGAACGATTTCACTGTATACATTGTTTCTGGTACAGACAGACTTATATTGAGAGGTCTGGTAGATGGCAAGCTTCCAGTTCCTCCAAGACAGATAATAGGCTCAGACGAGACAATTGTAGCAACTAATCAGAATGGTGAAGATGGACTCACATATCAGATGAAGGACACTGATTCACTTGTACTAGGCGGCAATTTTATTATTAAAAATCTGAAGATGAACAAGGTAACAGTGATCGCACAGGAAATCGGACAGCAGCCGGTTCTTTCATTTGGAAACAGCTCTGGAGACTACAGCATGGCTGAATATGTTACAACAAACAATAAATATCCTAGCCAGGCATATATGCTTTGCTGTGATGATACAGTAAGAGAAAACGGAAAGCTTTCTTCAGCTGAAAAGATGTACAAAAAATGCGCGGATGAAGGCTGGGTACCAATCTCAATGAAAAATGATTGGACCACAATCTATGGACCAGGTGTAGAGCGCAGATAAATATATAGTAGCTGGTGTGACACTTTTGTGACAAAGGACATGATATAGTAAAGACAAATAAAGGAACTGAACAAAGAAAATAAACAAACAGTAAGAAGGAGGAAGTCTATATGGAAAGACTAAATGAAGAACAGATGGAAATGGTTGATGGTGGTACATTTGGTAGCACGGCAGATGATTCGAAAGCTTTATACCAAGCAGGACTAATGGATCATATGTATGATGGGTTTATAACTATGTTTGGGTGGAAATCTATTTCTGAACAAGTAGATGCAGCCTGGGCAAAAATAGGAGTTACTTGTGTGACAAAACCTATGGGCACTAATCAATATTTCTACGAGGGCAGAGAAATTTCTCGTGAAGAAGCGTATGCATTGATTAACCAAAAAGTGGAAACAGGAAAATTCTTAAAAGGTGGACATGGGATGGGATGAAGAACATCACTATTAGTATGGATAAAAAAAAGCTGCAAAGCCGATTTATAAAAGGCTTTGCAGCTTTTTTTAATTGTCTCGCGACGTTCTTGTGATGTCACATTTTTTACATAAAATCATAGTATATTAAAATAAACATTTAACTAGGGAGTTGCTGTGTGACACTTTTGTGACAAAGCATATGATAAAGTAAAGACAAATAAAGGAACTGAACAACCAGAATAACCTTGTGGTGAGAAGGAGGTATTTTATATGAAAAAACTTAACGAAGAACAGTTGGAAATGATAAGTGGTGGTTATTTTGGAGAAACGAAAGATGATGCAAAAGCTTTATATGATGTTGGTTTACTTGGTGAGAAGCTGGATATCTCGAACTTCGTATGGCATTGGATTAGTTCGTCGGCAAAGGTAGACGAGGCATGGGCAAAAGTAGGTATCACCAGCGTTACAAAGCCTTGTGGCTCTAATCTATATTTCTACCAGGGCAGACAGATATCCCGCCAGGAAGCTATCTCAATGTTAAAACTTAATCCTGGTTCAGAACGGTATAACGGTGAGCTCAACATTCATGGCAAAACAGTCTGAGCCTTAGGAAAAATGGATTGGTGCTAAAAATAAGAGATATAAAGGAGCGTGGTAGGAAATTTATTACCGTTGCTTAAAAACTTAAGCTGTAAAGCCAGCATATTGTTGGCTTTACAGCTTTTTTATTATAACAATCAGTTGAGAAATGTTGTCTGTGAATAGTAAACAAAGCCTTGGGAAAGTCTAAAAAAACTGTGAATATACAAAAGCGCGCGGAAAAAAAGTGTATATTTAAAGAGAAAATGCGAAATATTATGGGGGCAAATATGGGTACATTAATATCCTTTGAAAATGTGGGGAAGATATATCACACAGGTGATGTGGATTATGAAGCATTGCATGATGTGAATTTAACTATAGATGAAGGGGAAATGGTGGTAATACTAGGACCATCAGGAGCAGGAAAAAGTACTCTGCTAAATATGCTAGGAGGGCTTGATGCAGCCTCTTCAGGGAAGATTACATTTGGAGAAAAGGAAATCACAGCCTTAAATGATAAGCAGCTGGGTGTGTTCAGGTCACAGGATGTGGGAATCATTTTTCAGTTTTACAATTTAATTCCCACATTAAATGCCATGGAGAACGTGGCTTTAATTAGTGAACTGGGGATAGATATAATGGATCCTATGGAGGCGCTCAAGCTGGTGGGACTAGAGGAGAAGGGAAAGAATTTCCCATCTCAAATGTCGGGTGGTCAGCAGCAAAGAGTTTCTATTGCAAGAGCCATTGCCAAGCGTCCAAGGCTTCTTCTGTGTGATGAACCTACAGGAGCTTTGGATACAAACACAGGAAAAGAGGTAATAAATCTGCTTCAAAAGCAAAGTAAAGAGGAACACCGAACAGTGGTGATTGTCACTCATAATGATTTGTTTGCTGAAATGGCAGACAAAGTAATATATGTAAAAAACGGAACTGTGGCAGACATAGTGATAAATGACGCTCCAAAGAGTGTAGACGAAGTAGAGTGGTAAGGGAGCGAGGAGATTTAGGGGATGAAAATTTTTAAAAGGATTTTAGGGTTTACTAGTGCAGTGCTACTAACTGTAGCTTTAGCATTTCCGCAGATTGCCTATGCCACTGAAACAACAGTGGAGATTACAAACAGAGGTACGTCAGCTGCAAACAAGATAAAGGTTAGCAGTTTAGTAGTGGATGGATTGGAAGCTCCTGTCAAAGGCAAGGCTTTGGATCCTTCTGCTACAGTAAATACTAAAGAAGGATATTCATGGGAGATTCCTGCTATCTGGCTTGACGCCAAAGGAGGAATGTGTAGCGGTACAGCTAAAGGAACTGATTATCGTCCAGTGCTGGTATTTTATATTCCAGAGGAATATGAAGCGGTTACTACAGATGGCAAATTTGATGTTCAGATAAGTGATGCCATAAAAGCATTAATTGGCACAGATGGTTTGCAGATTGTAGCCGGTGATAATGTGGGCATCAACTTTATTTTAGATGCCAGCACATTTGCGCCATTTGCAATGGCTGTTGAAGCAAGCCGAAGCACCCAAATACCTACCCCAGCCTCTGTATCTAGTGGGTCAGGTAGTGGCAACTCAGGTTCTTCTGATGGAAATTCAAACCAAAAAGAACGAACCTTATTAGATATGTTCTGTGCCAACACTGCGAGGGAGGCAATTGACGAAGAAAGCCTATATGATTTTGTTTATAGAATAATATACGATTTGATACCACAGGCAGTACAAATCTTAGAAAGCAATTTTCCAGGCTTCGCAGAAGCTGCAAAAAGTGGTGAACTGGGCAATCAAATCGGTCTGTATGTGTATCATAAAAATGGTGATAAGGATGGAATAGAAACACATGAGAGTGCAGATAATAATGTGCTTGCATTTGTAGCATGTAACATTTGGAAAGAAAATGAAGAAGATTATTTTGGATATTATGTTGGTGTGAATACGTATTCCGTTATTTTAAAGGATGAGGATGGTAATGCTGTATTGTCAGATTCAGGCAAATATTTGTTAAAGGAGAGGGACACAGAATTAGAAAATACCATTCTTCATGAAATGGTCCATGCTCTTATGGATGATTATAACAGGGTAGGATCTACTGGCAGTATGTCCCCAGAGGAGTGGTATGATGAGACTGATGAAGGATATGCAAAATATTATGCCACAGCTCTACCTAAATGGTTTAAGGAAGGATTGGCCACATCAGTAGAAAATGGTTATCAGGAAAGAAACTATTACATGAACCTCTACCGTTATAAATATGAATTAGAGGATGAAGTCGACAGCAATGGTAATTATTTGAGAAATGGAAATTATGTTGACGAATATAGCGAAGATATTTTAATAAATGCTTATATAAACCGATTTTTCAGATTTGAGGAAGATGGAGAATATATTACAGATGAGTGCTGGCTGGATTTGGATGACAGTGGTAAGGAAGATGATCCTGATAAAGCCAGGGACACTGGAGCTACCTATGCCAGTGGATATCTGGCCATCCTATATTTAGGAGAATTGGCAGCAGTGAAGGATGGTGTAGGCTCTTCCATAATGACTGATTCAGATGGAGAATTTTTATGTGTGGATAGCGGCACTATAAAGTATGGAGTGAATCTGATTTTAGAGAGACTCCATTCTGGAGAGACTTTAGATTCGGTTATATATGATATTTCTAATGGGGAATACGAAAGCACAAATGATTTTCAGAGTGAGTTTATAAAGGGAGAGGAAGTAGAACAACAATTCTCAGATGGGGAAAAATATAAAGATTGGGGTGGAGATGAAGGTTCTATAGATTTTTGCGTTACATATTTGAACTACATGCTTTCTGTGGAACAAGAAACAGGGAAAACACCAAATGGCTCTATTTTACTAGAGTTTGATGACACAAGCGAAACAATGATGGAACCTGGCACATATCCAGAAGTAAATGAATTTATAGTTGTGGATTGTAACACATATACAACCTCAAGTGTAGATAGATGGGAAGACGGTGGAAAATCAAGAAGCAGAAGTCTGGAGACTGAACCAGAATTAGAAGAAATAGACCCAGCTGATTATATTGACAAAGGACAGATTGCAGCCAGCGCAAGCAAGGCTGCCCGCGCAGAAGAAGCAGCGGAGGTTGCAGATTCTACTCTTGAAGTAGAGACCACAGAACTGGCAGAGACTATTGAGACTACTGGAACTCAGGAAAATGTAGAAACTTCGGAAATTACAGAAACTTCGGAAATGACAGAAACAGAAAAAACAGACACTGAAGATGAAGACTAGAGTGTTACGAGGAGATTTAGGGGATGAAAATATTTAAAAGGTTATTAGGCTTTACAAGTGCATTGATGCTGACGGTATCTTTAGCATTTCCACAGGTTGCATGTGCCACTGAAACTACAGTGACAATTACAAACCAGGGTACATCAGCTGCAAACAAGATAAAAGTTAGCAGTCTTTTGGTGGATGGACTAGATGCACCTGTCAAAGGCAAGGCTTTGGATTCCTCTGCCACAGTAAATACTAAAGAAGGGTATTCCTGGGAGATTCCTGCTATATGGTTAGACGATAAAGGCGGAATGTTTAGTGGTACAGCTAAAAGAAACGATTATCGTCCAGTGCTGGTATTTTATATTCCAGAGGAATATGAAGCAGTCACAGCAGATGGCAAAATTGATGTTCAGATAAGTGATGCTGTAAAAGCATTGATAGGAATGGATAGCCTGCGAATCATTGCAAGTAACAATGTGGGCATCAACTTTATTTTAGATGAGACTACATTTACATCATTTGCAATGGCTGTTGAGGCTAGCCGAAGCACTCAAATAGAAGCTCCAGCCACTGCCTCAAGTGGATCAAGCAGCGGAGACTCGGGTTCTTCCTCTAATGGAAATTCTGCTGATGAAGAAAAATCATTAGTAGACATGTTCTGTGCCAACACAGCAAAGGATGCAATTGACGAAGAGAGCTTATACAATTTGGTATATAAAATAATATATGATTTAATTCCTCAGGCGGTGCAAATTTTAGAAGAGCAATTCCCAGCATTTGGCGATGCTGCAAAAAATGGTGAATTAGGAAAACAAATCGGTTTGTATGTGTATTATAAAACTGGAGATAAAGACGGAATAAAAGAACATGGGTTAGCAGATGATAATGCACTTGCATTTGTAGCAGACAACATCTGGCATGAGAGCGATGGTGACTACTACGGATATTTTATAGGCGTAAATACAAGCACTCTTCTTTTAAAGGATGAAAATGATGAATATGTACTTACAGATACTGGTAAATATTTGTTGAAGGAGAGAGATACAGATTTAGAAAATACCATTCTTCATGAGATGGTACATGCTTTAATGGATGATTATAATAGGGTGGGCTCTACGGGCTGTGTGTCTCCTGAAGAGAGGTATGATGAAACTCCTGAAGGCTCTGCTAAATTTAATGCGACCTATTTTCCAACATGGTTTTTTGAAGGAATGGCTGGTTCGGTAGCAAATGGTTATCGGGCGACGAATTCATATCTGAAATTACTTAGGTATGACTATACTATAGACGAAAACAAAACAGATAGTGAGGGGTATAATCTGGAATATGGATTTTATGCAGACAAATACTCTGAGGATCTTCTCCTACAGGATTATATCCATCAATTTTTCAGTCTACAGGACAGTGATGGTGAATATTATACAAGTGAAAATTGGCTTGATTTAGAATATAGTGGCAAGGAAGATGACGCTACAAAGGGCAGAGATATAGGTGCTACCTATGGAAGTGGATATCTGGCAATACTTTATTTAGGAGAAATGGCAGCAAAACATTATGGAAATTGCTCGTCTATAGTGACCGATTCAAATGGACAATGTTCGTATATGGATAGCGGCACTATAAAGTATGGTGTAAATGAGATTTTGACAGATTTGCACTATGGCAAGACATTCGATGCCATTATAAACGAGATTTCAGGTGGTACATACGCAAACACAGATGATTTTGAAAAGAAATTTATAAAAGGCACATTAGAGAAAAAAACAAATCCAGAAACTGGAAAAACTTACGATGAATGGACAGGGGATCCTGATTCTTTAAACTTTTGCACAACCTATTTAAATTATATGCTTTCAGCAGAAAATAATGCTGGTTGCACTCCAAATGGTTCTATTATACAGGAATTCGATGATACTGTTGAATCTATGATGACGCCAGAGACATACCCTGAGGTGGAGGAATATGCAGTTGCTGCCAGCAACAAATATACATATTCATCAGTAGATAGATGGGAAGATGGTGGAAAATCCAGAAGCGGAAGCATCAGTGGGGAACAGCCAGTAGAGGTAGTAGGCTCAGAGGAATATGTTGATAGAAATCAGGTTGCGGCCAGCGTAAACATGGCAAGTGTAGCAGAAAAAGCTGCAGAAACAGCAGAAATCCAAGAAACGAGAGATACTACACTTCCAGAAGAGACCACAGAAATAGAAGAGACTGTTCCAGCTGAAAGTATAGCTGAAACAGAAGATTCTCAGCCAGAAGCTTCGAATGTAGCAGAAGAAATAGCAGAACCAGAAAAAACTACAGAACCAGCTGAGTCTACAGCAGAGGAAGAAATAGCTGAAAACACAGCAGAAACAACAGTGAAAAACACAACAGCTGAAGAAAATACGGCTAACACAGAAAATGGCGAGACAGAGGAGCAAGATGATGAAGGCTAAAGAATTTTTTCAAAAAAAGAAGAAAGCGGTAATTGCAACAGGACTTATTGTTTTATGTGCTGCTGGTGGAGTAGCATACTATCTTATGCCTGAATCAGTGGCAGTCACGAAAGTGTCAAAGGGAAATGTGGAAGCTTTCGTGTCAGAGGTGGGATATATAGCAGCAGATGATACCATCACTGTGTATTCACCAGTGGCAGGAAAAGTTTCAGAGGTTATGTTCAAAAACTATGATACTGTGGCAGCAGGTGATGTGATGGTCAAATATGACATGACATCCTTTGAGGAAAACCTGAAAATGGCACAGGTTAATAAAAAATATGCTCAAGATGGATACAATGCAGCTGTTTCAAAAAACAACGAGTACAAGGACATGCTGAATCAGGCATCTGTTGAGGGTGAGGCAAACAAGCAGATTTATGCGAACCTCATAGAGGACAGGGATGAGCTTTTGTATGTTCAGGAAGGAAGAAATCAGACTATACAGTACAACATTAATAAAATCGAGGCACAGCTGGTGACTTTGAATACTGAACTGGCTGTGGCACAGGCAGCCCTAGAAAGTGCCGGGGATAATGAGGATGCCATAAAGGATGCCAAAAATAAAATCAATTCATTGCAAAGCCAGATTTCATCCAACAGAACAGCCCTTATGAGTGTAGATACCAGAAGTATGACCCTGGAAGAATACAATGTGTATCTGGAGGTTCAAAGGCAGCTTGATTTAATCGAGAGATTTTGGAATCAGAATAAGGAATCAGAAAATATTGCAAAGCAGGCAATTGTAAGCGAGTCTCAGATAGCTCAGTATTCAGACTCAATAGAATTGGCTGCTATTGCAGAAACACAGGCAAACAGAAATCTGGAATTGGCTGAAGGAGGGCTGAGTGCCACATGCGAAGGTACCATAGTGGAAAAGCTGGTAGATGCAGGCTCTTATGTGGAAGCCGGCACACCTCTTTTCGTGGTTCAGCCAGAATCAGGCTACAAGGCGAAGGTGATGATTTCCAGATTTGACATAGGAAGTGTGGAAGTAGGACAGGCAGCAGATATCACTATAGGAAACAGTGTGTATAAGGGGGAAGTGGAAAGCATTTCACCTATTGCTGAAATGGATTCTTCTAACAAGCCAAAGGTAAAGGTTTTTGTAAAAATTACTGATGAGGGCAACATGCCAACTATTGGATTAGAGGCAGATGTAAAGATTCATACTATGGAAAAGTCAGAAGTGCTGACTGTTGATTCAAGCGCAGTTTACACGGATGATTCCGGCTCTTATGTATATGTTTTAGATAATGGAAAAATAGCAAGAAGAGATATTACAGTGGGAGCTTCAGGAAATGGAGTTACTGAGGTAGTTTCAGGTCTTTCAGAGAATGAAGAGGTTATCACCGCATCTGTATCTGAGGATCAAATAGGCGAAAGAAGAATGGCGGAGTAGGAAAAACATGCTTTTACGAAAAGTATTAAGAGATTTACGTCAAAATTTTGTTCAGTTTTTATCTATCTTTATAATGACGTTCTTCGCACTTTTGATTTTCGGAGGCTTTGATGCAGATGATTATAGCTATGTAGTCAAGGGAGCTGACTACCTGATGGAGACCAATTTTAAAGATATGGATATCCAGGGGGCATCGTTTGACTACACTCAAATTTCCATGCTAGAGGAAATGGACGAAGTAAAAAGTGTAAATGGAATTGTCCGTGCTACAGGAAAAATCAATTTAGACAAGGAACGTCCGCTTGTAATTAGCTACATAGATGGAAATGATGTTTCAAAAATGAAGGTGATGGACGGCAGTCCATATAGCAAAGGGGATAAGGGGGCATGGCTGGAAAAACGCTTTGCTGACCCCATGGGCATAAAGGTAGGAGACACTATAACTATCAACAGCGATGGGGTGTCTTTTAAAGAGCAGGTAAAGGGTCTGGTATATTGCCCTGAATATGCATATTATATCCCCAATTCCACATACACTGAGCCTGAATATGGTACACATGGTTTTGTGATTATGGATATCAGCGAAGCTCCATACAAAAACGTATTGTTCAATCAGCTGATAGTGGATTTAAAGGATGTAAAAAATCAGTCAATCTATCTTACTGAAGAAGAAGATAGGCTGATGCATGAGATGAGGGAAAAAATCACTAAAAAGCTTGATAATAAGCAGGTGATTGTAAGAACAAAAAAAGAGGATGAGGTGTATAACACCTTTGCAGGTGAGGCAGAGGCAACAAACGCCGTTTCAACTGTATTTTCATTGCTTTTTATGTCTGTTGCTGTGCTTGGCATTATCACCACAATGACAAGACTTACTTCAAATCAAAGGGGACAGATTGGAACAATGAAGGCGTTGGGCTTTTCCGATGTAAAAATCACCCTTCACTATTTATCCTATTCTGTAATTGTGACCCTGATTGCATGTATATTGGGAGCAATCGCTGGAAAATACACCTTGGGAGCGTACCTGGTTTCCCTTGATAACTTTTATTATCAGTGTCCTTATTTTGCTCCAAACCTTACCTATAAGTGCAGCATAATGACCCTTGTGGCTGTTTTGATATGTGTAGTTACCACCTTCGTTTGTACAAGAAAGACTCTGTCTGAAAGGGCAGCAGAAATACTGCGCCCAGCCCCACCTAAGAATAATTCAGTGGGCTTTTTTGAGCGTAGTGAGGCTTGGAACAGGTTGAATTTTGGCATTAGATGGAACATAAGAGATGTGGTAAACAACAAGCTTAGGACGGTTATGAGTGTGTTTGGTATTGCCACGACTTCAATGCTTTTGTTTGCTGCATTTGGATTCAATGAATGCCTTGCCGCTCAAGGCGGTTGGCTTTACAAGGATTTGCTTAATACCAATTACGCAATATTTTTTGATAGCGGCTTGGAACAGGGCTTTGTATCTGAATACGCCAAGGAATATTCAGGTCAGATGGTGGAAAATACTGAGGCAACACTTTATTCATCCACAGTGGAATCTGTTTGGAATGCTACGGTAGTGGACGATGGGAATATATATCGTTTTGTGGACACTGACTTAGCTCCTATAAGCCTGCCAGATACTGGGGTACTAATGACCAGCAGATTAGTTGATTTCATGGAAGTTCAGGTGGGAGATGAAATCAAATTTAGACTGCCAGGAGATGAAAGAACTTATACTACACGTATAGTTGGTTTATGCAGAATGCCCACTGATGCAGGGCTTGTTATGAGCAGAGCCTCCTTTGAGGATATGGGTGGCACTTTTACCCCTAATATTGTATATACGAATATGTCAGTACCCTTTAATCTAAAGGATAAAGAGGGAATAGAATCTGTCAATAGCAGGGCTATGATGATTAGAGCTTTGGAGTCTGCCCATGAGGTGGGCTACACCATTTCCACAATAGTTATTGTTATAGGTGTGATTGTGGGAATGATTGTGTTATACAATCTGGGTGTTTTATCCTACATTGAAAAAGTGCGTGAGATAGCCACTATGAAGGTGCTTGGCTTTAGCTCTAAGAATATCCGATTGATACTAATGCAGCAAAACCTGACAATTACAGCCCTGGGTGCTATTATTGGAGTACCTATGGGTCGAGCCACTTTGGATGTTTTGCTTGATGCATTTTTGATGGAGGAATCAGACACCTTGACTGTGCTTTCTTTTATGCCTTTTATAGCTTCTGTTGTTGGAACATTTTTAGTTTCTGCTATAATTAATACCATAGTTACTTCAAAAGTGAAGGATATAGATATGGTAGAAGCATTAAAGGGAGTGGAGTAGCAATCTTTTTGCTATGAGTGTACTGGAATGATGACGAAAAGAAAATTGGGAATACATAAAAAAGCGCTTATAGGGATTATTCTATTTACGGTGCTGCTCAGTGGCTTGATGTGTGCAAGCGGTTCATTCATTTTTGATAGAGCAATTCAGCGTATGTACAATGAGCGCGGATATGTCATTGCAAATATTATCCTGGACGAAATCGACAAGGAAAAGATTGCTGAATATTCTGTTTCCTGGGAAATGGATGATTACTATTATGAAATGGTGGACTATCTTGAATACATTCAGCAGATTTCTGGAGCAGCATATATTTATATAGGAGTTCCCTATGAGGACCATACTATAAAGTATATATACGATTCAGGGAGTACCATGGGATTTGTGGATCCTATTGCAGCACCCTTTGATGAGATTTGGAATGCCTATACCACTGGTCAAAAGCCAGAGAGCTATTTGGTGAGACATTCCCAGTATGGTTATCTTACCTCCAGCTGTCTTCCTATCAAGGACGGTAATGATAAAGTGGTAGCACTTTTATTTGTGGATACCAATATGGAGGTAATCCTTTCCACTATCAATAAATTTATTCTCAATATGAGCCTTATTGCCGTAGTGCTCATGGCGGTATTTTGTTTTGCAAACTGGCTGTTTTTACGCCACAACATAATAAATCCTCTCATTATAATCAGGGACAACATCAGAAATTTTGCTTTAAACGCAACCACAGATGAAGAGGCTTTAAATAACATAAAGACAAATGATGAGCTACAGGAGCTGGCAAACACCATTGGGGCAATGGAGCTGGATATTTTGTCATACATAGACAATATTCAGTCTATCACCGCAGAAAAGGAGCGCATTGGCACGGAGCTAAATGTAGCTACAAGAATTCAGGCTGCCATGCTTCCTAGAGTATTTCCTCCTTTCCCTGAAAGGCATGAGTTTGAAGTGTTTGCCACAATGAACCCAGCCAAGGAGGTTGGAGGAGATTTCTATGATTTCTTCTTTGTAGACCACAATCATCTGGCTATAGTAGTGGCTGATGTTTCCGGAAAGGGTGTTCCAGCAGCACTGTTTATGGTGGTTTCCAAATTATTGATAAAGAACAGGCTGTCAATTGGAAACAGCTTATCCCCAGCGGAAACTTTAAAGGCTGTGAATAATCAGCTGTGCGAAGGAAATGAAGTGGAGTTTTTTGTCACTGTATGGCTTGGAATAATAGATATAACCACAGGTAAGGGAATGGTTGCCAATGCAGGCCATGAGCATCCTGCACTTAAACGAAAAGGTGGCGAATATGAGCTGGTGGTTTACAAGCACTCTCCAGCTGTAGGCACAATATCAGGCATAAATTTCAGGGAGCATGAGATAGAGCTAAATCCAGGAGATTCCCTGTTTTTGTATACGGACGGTGTCACTGAAGCCACAAATGAAAATGATGAGCTGTTTGGGAACGACAGACTCATTAATGCTTTGAATTTGGATGCTGATGCTTCTCCAAAGCAGCTTCTTGCAAATGTAAAGACTAAAATTGATGATTTTGTAGGACAGGCACCACAGTTTGATGATATTACAATGCTTGGTTTTACTTTTTACGGAAAGGAGGGGCAGTTAGATGATTAATGAAAAGCTATACAAGGCTTTGGTGGAATTTGAAAATAGTGAAGAGGCTCAGGATTATTATTACAAAGCAATGGATGAGCTTACTGGAAAAGTGAAAAAGGATGGTCATGAAGAAACTCTCAGAGAAAAAATCCTAAGAGTGTATGCCATGCTTTTTTGCGAGGATACAGCGATGGCTAACGCACCTTATGCGGATGTGGATGATGTGGCACAGACTGCGGACAGGCTTTATATAGGCTCTGTGGGTTACGACCCTGAGCATTGGTATAGAATGAAGCACCACTTTCCTGTTATAGACGAGGACAATTATGATAGATTTGCCGCACTGGTTATCACAGATTTAAACTGTGGACAGCTTCACGAAATGGCAATAAGTGAAGGAAAGACCCTGGTGGTGGGAGAGGCATCACCTCTTAGCATGACCAGAGAACAACGCAAGAACCAGAAAACTTCTTCTGTTAGTCTTACGGGAGGTGATATCTAATGAATGTTTTGCTTGTGGATGATGAAAAAAAGGATTTAAAGCACCTTTCAAAGCTTGCATCAGAATTACTTCCGAAGGCTAATATCGAAGCCTTTGATGATCCCTTAAATGCTCTTGCTAAAGCTCGTGAAGCAGAAATAGATATAGCTATTGTGGATACGGATATGCCTGATATAAGTGGGCTGGAGCTTGGCAGATATCTAAAAGAGCTAAATCCCTTTATGAATATAATATTTACCAGCACAACCAAGGAGTATGGCTTTGAGGCAATGCAGCTGCATGCCAGTGGATATGTGCTAAAGCCGGTGACTTCTGAAATGCTAAAGGATGAGCTGACAGAGCTTAGATATGCTGAAAAATACAATGACCATAAGAGGGTCTTTGCCCAGACCTTTGGCAATTTTGAGCTGTTTGTAGATGGCAATCCAGTGGAGTTTAAATACAGTAGAACAAAGGAAATAATTGCCATTCTTATAAATAACAGGGGGGCTCAGACTACAAATGGAGAAATCATAGCATCCCTTTGGGAGGATGATGGAGACCCGGCTAAAAAGCAGTCCTACCTTTCCAATTTGCGTCAGGATCTGCAGAACACATTTACCAAGCTAAAGCTGGATGGAATTATTTTGAAGCATCGTGGCAGCATGGCTATAGCAAAGGATCGTATAGAATGTGATTTATTTGACTGGCTTGAAAAAAAGAATGCCTCCAAATATAAATACCTGGGGGATTATATGAATCAGTATAGCTGGTGTGAGTTTTTCCACGCTGAGCTTGATGAAATCAGCTACGATTTAGAGGAATAGATTGACTATGAGATATCCTGAATTTTTAAAAGAAAATGGAACAATAGGTTTGGTGGCACCATCCTTTGGCTGCACCTTTGAACCATATAAAAGCTGTATGGATGAGGCAATAAACAGATTTAAGGCTATGGGCTATTCTGTTGTAGAAGGACCTAATTGCAGAAAAGCAGATGGAATAGGCATAAGCTCCACACCTAAAAACTGTGGCACAGAGCTTACAGATAGCTATGTTAGCTCAGATAGCGATATTTTGATTTCCTGCGGTGGTGGAGAATTGATGTGCGAAATACTGGATTATGTGGATTTTGCAGCAATAAAAAATGCCACACCAAAATGGTTTTTAGGATATTCGGATAACACCAATTTTACATTTCTACTGAATACTATATGTGATACAGCCTCTATCTATGGACCTTGTGTGGGAGCTTTTGGCATGAGTGAGCTGCACCCAGCCTTGAATGACACAATAAAGGCAATTTGCGGTCAGTTGAATCGTGTTTCAGGATACGAAAGCTTTGAGCTGGAATCAAAAAAGGACGAAGAACACCCACTTGAGCCATATAATCTGACAGAAAAAAAAGAACTGAAATTATTCATGGGTGAGGCTGAGGTGAATCAACTTTCAACCTTCCAGGGCATTATAACCGGAGGGTGTCTGGACTGCCTTGCAAATTTAGTTGGCACAAAATATGACAATGTAAAAGCCTTCAATGAAAAATACAAGGATGAGGGCATTGTATGGTTTTTAGAAGCCTGCGATTTAAATGTAATGGCAATAAGGAGAGCACTGTGGAATCTGGATGCTGCTGGATGGTTTAAGAATGCCAAAGGCTTTATCATAGGAAGACCGTGGGCAGCCTGGAAGCAGGAAATGATGGGGCTTAACCAGTACAATGCTGTGACTGGCATACTTGGTAAATATAATGTGCCTATCATAATGGATGCAGACATAGGACATTTGCCTCCAGCTATGCCTATCATTTCAGGCGCTGATGCCACAGTAAGTGTGGTAGGAAAAAATATAGAAATAGAATATAAGCTAAATTAATGTTGAAATTCGTTACAAATACAGAGCGTGTTGCTAAATACAACCAGCTTCTTCGTATTGAAGAGCAGCTTGGAAAGGCAGCTTGCTATCCTGGAATGGGTGCATTCAACGTAAAATAAATATTTGTTGATTAATATTTATAAGACCAGAGGCAGAGATGCCTTTGGTCTTTTTTCATGTGGTTAAGTGTTCAATTTTTTTGAAATTTTGCAAGCTACAATGATGATACAACTTAACAAGAACAAATAAAAAAAAGATTATGAATGAAGCATAGCGGAGGAAGCCTTATGAGAAAAATGTACACTATGTTATTTATGGCAGCACTAGCGTTGGGAATTGAAGGCAATGTGGCTAATGCACAGGAGGTGAGTGCAGATGTTAGTCAGCCACATTTTGGAAAAATACAATATGGTGATGAGTTTTACTACACTACGCCTCTTAGATTAGGGTTTTTTGCCAAGAATGGTGATGAGAGCTATTTCTTTGATGAGGTGCAGTATGTTCAGAGCTATCCAGAACTAACTGAAATTTATGGCCTAGATAAAAAGGCTCTGTGGAATCACTACAAGACCGTTGGCATTTATGAGGGAAAGATTGCCACAAGTAAAAATAAAACAGTTCAGGCTCAGCTGAAGATTGCAGATGTGTCTTCGACCATTATTACACCTGATATGAGCGACTATGAAAAATGTGTAGCGGTTCATGACTGGATTATTAATCATACTCGATTTGACATCGAAAATGCTAAAGCGTGTACCGTATCTAAAAGCGATTACACCATGGAAGGCACGATTAATAATGGGACAGGCGTATGTGGAGGCTATGCAGCTGCGTTTGATTGCTTCATGGATTTAAATAATGTTCCTTGTGAATTTGTTGTTGGAGAGGCCAATGGAAGATGTCATGGCTGGAATCGAGTTCTTATTGACGGCCAGTATTACTACATAGATGTGACTTTCGATGATCCAGTGTCTCCTGACGGGAAAAATTTGATTACACACAATTATTGCATGATATCAGCAGAGCAAATGGAACGGGATCATATAACAACTCAATTTTATGATTCAGGAATAATAACCTATGACAAAGACTATAAATAAACGTTCTTGAATTTATTAATTTAAATAGCAACTTGATAACTAAATAGAGAAAAGCCAAGCAGTATAGCTATAAGTAAAGAGAAATAGGAACACAGTAAATATTTGTTATAGAGGGGAGATTATAGTTATGAAGAATGAAAAGAATATGAAAGAAACAAATACTATTGATGAAACAAAGAATGATGAAGTACCTGTTGCTTGGGATGATGATTTGATTATGTCAGACCCATACAGTAATCTTACAGATGCTGAACTGATAGATAAATTAAAAGAAAACTTTAATGCATTACCACAAGATGTGGTTGACTATGTGATTCAAGGAGAACCTGACAGGGAAATAGGGACAAAAGTAAATCTATTAAAGTATGAAATTGAAAGTTGGCTGAATAGATATACTTTCAAAGATTTTTATCAGGAAATCAAAAAAGGTCTTATTGGACAGCCTAATTTAAGATTATTTTTGGGTAATGTATATAATTATTTATATTGTCTAGTAGAGGATAGACCGATTAGAAATAATGTATTGTTAACTGCACCATCAGGTTGTGGAAAAACAGAGACATATAGGCTATTAAAGGAATATTTTAAAAAGTATATTCCTTCATTACCTGTTCATTATTTTGATTTGACATCTATCACAAGCACAGGTTTTAAGGGAGCAGATGCGCAAGAAATACTTAGACCTTTTTCATTGGAAAATGATGAGGGTAAAGGTGTTGGATATGGCTTGTGCTTTCTTGACGAGTTTGATAAGAAGCTTCTTCCCTGCATTGCGACAAATGGAGGAGATGCAAATTATGAAGTGCAAACAAGTTTGCTGGCTATTGTTGAAGGAGAAGATGTTGCAACCAGAAATGGGATTTGTAATGGTAGTAAAATGATGTTCATAGGAATGGGATCCTTTGATTATTTTAGAGATAAGAGGGATTCAAAGACTAGAGAAATCGGTTTTGGAGCAAAGGAAGATAGCACCAGGGAGGATAGGTATGTTCCAATTACCAGGGAAGATATGATAAAAGTGGGTGGTAGCAACGAGCTTATAGGAAGATTTCCACTAATAATTAATTATCAGAGGCTATCTGAAGAGGCGGTTGATAGCATTATTGATAAAATTGTTTATGATTTGGAGTCCGCGTATCAATGTAGAATAGTACTTGATAATAAATATCGTAATCTTTTACATAAAGCATCACTTGAAAATTTTGGCTGTAGATTAATAGATTCAGAAATAAGGGAGCAGATATTGTCAGAATATACAAAAGCATTATCAGAAGTATTATTTATATCTAAAAATGATCTTTATATTAGGATTATGGATAAAGATAAATGCAAGCATTATGTTGGGAAGAAAGGAAGAAAAGCTGACAAAGAGGCGATGGCTGAATTACTGGATTATTTTTACTAATAAGTTACCAGAGGATATTTCGTAAGTACTAAGTAAGGAGGAGTTATGACAATAATTATAGAATTTCAGACATTCGACAGTAGAATACAGATCATAACCAATTTGAAAATCCTATCAGAAACGGAGAGGAAATCTGTGACCGATTTTATTGAATTTATCAAAGAACAAAAATACAGTTTTTTCAGAGATTTTGAATTTATCATCAGAATAGAAGCTGAATCAATTACGATTTGTGAACAAGATAATAGTCGACTGTTCGAAGTTCCAGGTTACAATTTTGAGAATCTATGCAATTCATTATCAGCTTTTAATAAGGAGCACTTATTCTGGATCGAGGACGTCGACGCAGATTTTAAAGATATAGGATGGGATTTTGGTTTTAATCCAGATGATTATGATGAGGAGTAGAACTAATGGAATTAGCTTTTAAATGACGCTATCATTTGATATTCTTTTTATATACATAATTATTGCTTATTTTGGAGGGGGAAATGGCAAAGGAAAAAGCTTCTTCGCTTTATACAATTCTTCGTTACGTCATTCCATTCAGAATGGATATCAAAAATGTCTCAGATTTTGATGAATATGCCCGAAGGGTGGATGCTGACGGTAATTGGGAAAGAAAAACAGCATTAGATTTCTCTACTGAAAGTGACCTTTATGAGTACGTTAGAAATGAATTTCTTTTTGATGATAATGATGGCGGGTTGGATGGCGCCAAGGTAGGTGCAACTTGGTCTGCTAAAAAGAACAGTAATGGAATCATAAAAAAGTTAGTTTTTTCTGATTTGACAGCTAATAAAGCCCAGGTTCTTGAAAAAATGATTACAATACCAATAACTGAAATGGAATTACTAATTTTCAAGAATGGTTTGGGAATGCTTTGGTATGAAATATCCCTTTCTCAAACGAGAGACCTTGATGAAGATTTTCTGGTGTCATTTCAGTACATTATTAAGGAACTTGCTAGAAATAAACCATTTTTGTGGGAAGAATCTATCAAGCCAAGTGAGTATGGTAGTCTAGTAAAGCAGAATGCCAGAGTGACAAAGTACTATTCTCCTGTATTGTTGGGAAAATACTTGGAGGATAGAATTAGCTTTTTAAATCCAATTTATATGGCCAAGCGAAAGTCGCCATATAAGACTTTGTTTAAAAATACAAAAAGCATTTCACAAAAGGCAGGATTAGATTTCATAGAAGGAAATGAGTATTCTTCTGGTGAGGTTGATATTCCAGACAAGGCATTATTGTTTTCATATGTTGCAATGCCGCGTAATTATGAGGATGAGTTTGTATTTTATATCACAAATGGATATAAGAATTCATACAAGTTAGGAGATGAAGAGCGCCAGGAGATGAAAAGACCATTTGATAATGTGACCTGGTATGCTACTAAAGAAGGTTGTTCTTATATTGCATCCTATGATTCCTTTGGCGGCTCTTACAGCAATAAGGATTTTTTCATTGGGACATTTCCAAGTAAAATCCGTGGTGATTATTTTGCCATGTACTTGAAAGTGTTGTATCAAACCCAGTCCCTTTTGCTATATGCAGATAGAATCAATCATGAGATATATTCAGATGTACAAAAATATTTATACTTCCCTATTGAAGCGGAGATTACATCTTTGTATGCTGAGGTGAATTTGTTTATTTCTAAGAGCATGGCTACCTCTGTTAGTCATATCCATCAGCAGAGCGAGTTCTTCAATTATTTGAAGAAACAATTGAAGATTCATGAAGATGTTAAAAGTATCACTAGTGGTCTAGAGGCAATCGAAGGTCTTCAACGAGAGCAGCTTAAACATGAGGAAGAATCTCACGAGAAGGAGAGGGATAATAAAATGCAGGCTATAATGGGAGCATTTACGTTGCTTGCCATAGCGTCTGCATTTGAAGATACTTTGAGTTTTTGGAATGATCTACATGATATCAATCTGACAACACCGCATATTATATCCTTTGCGATAATTGGTGTGATATCATTAGGCGCATTGCTTGCTATCATTGTTATCTTTTTTAACACCTTCATTAAGACTTCTCGTTTTGCAAAGTGGTGCATTAGACAAAAAAACAGAATAAAAAAATTCTTTTAATAAAAAACTTGGACTGCTACTGAAATGTAAGCAGTCCTTTTTTATAGCTAACATGTTCAAAAATTTTGAAAGTAAATGATTGTATAATCTTTATATCAGATGAAGATAATTAGTCTTTTGAAAGGAGAAATGAATATGAATACAAATAATACTTTTGAATGGATTGATGTTGAAGAATTAAATAACAGCGCAACAGATCAGTTTGATAATGGAGAGATTTACAATCTGGACTTTTATGATACAACAATTGGAAAGCTCATTCGATTTGGTTTGGTAGCAGGCTCCGCAGCAATCTTTTGGGCAATCCACTATATATGTGGAGGAAGTGGCATTAGCATTGTAATGTGTCTTACCATTTGGGGGTTATTAGCTTTAGTGGGGGGGAAGCACATTGTAGATGAATACAAGCGCAACAAGGATGTAGAGGCATCAGGCGGTGAAAGAATCTTTTTGCTAAGATACACTATTCCTGTTGTGGTAGCATTAGTTATAAGTGTGTTGCTTAGCCGAAATAATGTTACTGCTGCTCCTGTACTGGGTTCAATGTTAGCTTGCATGGCAACGGTTTGGATTTGGGCGTTGGTACGAGACTCCAACATGATGACAGCATGCAATGCAGCTTTGGATGCTGGAGCCTTATTGTTATACTCAATCTTTGCTATAGCTGCCGCAATAGTTGTGATTGGAATACTAATTTGGATAGTTATTGCAATAATCTCGATACCAATTATGTTTATTATGTTGGCATTCGCTGGTTCGGTAGATGACGACTATGACAGATATCATAGAGGCTGGTTTTAGTCACCTGTAGTTATCCAATGCCTGCTTGATTGATTCAATACGCTTCTTCGCAAGGTTCTTTGGCTCAAGGATGATTGCTTTACTGCCGTAGGTTCTAATCCAAAGGTCAAAGGCGTCAATTCCATAAATATCGTCTTCAAAGAAGAAGTATCCGTTTGATATTTTGGACATGGTCTTCTTAGGATTCCGATATGCCAGATCCTTGCG
>CAMNPQ010000013.1 GCA_946548305.1 uncultured Pseudobutyrivibrio sp. | reverse complement strand
TATAGATGCCAGGGTAAATCTGGAGCTATCCAGACTATGGCACAGACCACTAATCTGGGACGCAAGCCTACTACCCTCGTTTGTACCGATTTCTGGAATCTCGTTTCCAATGGAGTACAGAATTACAGATGGATGATTAAAATCTTTTTCAATCATTGCCTCTACATCCTTTTTCCACCAGTCTGTAAAGTACAGATTATAATCATAGTCAGACTTTGCTCTGGTCCACATATCAAACGTCTCATCCATCACATACATTCCCAGTTCATCACATGCCTGTAGTAGCACTGGAGCTGCTGGTTGATGTGAAATTCTAAGAGCATTAAAGCCTGCTTCCTTAAGAAGCTTCACTCTTCTATATTCGCTTTCATAATATGTTTTCGCTCCAAGTATTCCACTGTCATGATGAACACATGCGCCTCTCAGCTTCACCTGCTTGCCATTTACCCTGAGTCCATGTGCCGCATCTAACGAAAGCTTTCTGATACCAAATGTGCTTTCATCTGTATCAAGCTCATTTTCATTTTCTACAAGAGCTACCTTTACCTTGTACAAAACAGGAGTTTCATCACACCAGAGAGAAGGACTCTCAATATGAAGTCTGACGCTGTTTTCATAGTCCTCATTGCCCTTTACAAAAATAAGGCTTGTCTCCTTTGCAACCACATTGTCCTTTTCATCTACCACCTGATAGCAAACTGCTACTTCCTTTGCAGCAAAGTCTTTGTTCACTATCTTGGCAGAAATTTTTATGGTCGCCTCTGCCTCGTTGCATTCTTCAATTACCACCTTAGGACCATCTTCTTTGATATAGGTGTTGCCTGATGTGAGTAAATATACGTCCCTGTATATGCCGCTTCCTGAATACCAGCGGCTGTTTGCCATGGCAGCATTTCTCACCTGCACACGTATTTCATTTGTGCCCTCCTCCTTTAGAAGATGAGAAATAGGTGCGTAGAACTGGGCATAGCCATAAGGGCGATTTGCTGCCAGCTGACCGTTCACATACACAAATGTATTCATATACACTCCGTCAAAACGAAGTACAATATTTTTATTTCTATCCCCTGGCTTTGATTCAAAAAGCTTTACGTAGGTATAGCTTCCACCATCATAAAAACCTGTATTTCCACCATTTAAAGAATCAGCATGTGGCACCTGCTCTAGCATTGCATCATGTGGCAGTGTGATTTTTTCTGCTGCCTCTGGAATATCCCACACAAGAGCAAATGCATCCTTGCTGTTCCAAAATAGCCAATCATTATTCCATAATTGTTTTAACATAATAACCTCCTAAAATTTACACTTTACTTGGATGAATAAATTGTATAAAAAAAAAGACGACCTATTCAACAAAATAAGTCGCCATTTTTTATTACAAATCCTTCATTTTTTATTTCAGGGCTAAAATCAATTCATCCATCTTAGCTTCGCTGTCTGCATTCATAGTAGACTTTATAGAAACCACTGGCTCTATAAATTCTATGTTTTTCATAGGTTCTAAAATTTGTCGCATACACTTTGCTGCCTGTGGAGCCCATGTGCCATTTTCAACAAATCCCACCTTACGATTCTGGAAAGCCTTTGCTGTAAGATGATGCAGAAAATCCTGCATTGGCGGGAAAAGTCCACCATCATAGGTGCTAGCCATGCATACCATTTTATCCCAGTAAAATGCTCTGGCTACAGCCTCTGACATGCTGTCCCTTGTAATATCCATAAACTGGGTCTTGACCCCTGCCTGCTGCAGCTTTTCATTAAGCTTTAGCGCAGCTGCTTTCGTATTGCCATGGATAGATGCACTTACAATAAGCACACCTTCCTCCTCTGGCTTATAGCTGCTCCAGGTATCATATAAATCTATATAGTAGCCCAGATTTTCCTTTAAAATCGGTCCATGCAAAGGACAAATCATTTCAATATCAAGTGCAGCTGCCTTTTTCAACAAACCTTGCACAGAAGCACCATACTTACCCACAATATTCAAATAATATCGTCTGGCTTCATCAATCCATGGTTCATCCACATCAAGTGCTCCAAATTTACCAAAGCCATCAGCAGAAAACAGAATCTTTTCTGTAGACTCGTATTCAACCATTACCTCTGGCCAGTGAACCATTGGTGCCATCACAAATGTAAGAGTATGATTTCCCAGCTCAAGTGTATCCGACTCTTTAACAACCAGCTTTCTCTCCTCAAACAGAGCGGCATCCATAAACTGAGCCATCATAGGAAATGTCTTTGGATTTCCCACCACTATAGCCTCTGGATATTTTTCCAAAAACGCCTTAATCGAACCTGCATGGTCTGGCTCCATATGGGAAACAACCAGATAATCCACATTCTTTCCATCCAGCTCAAAATCCAGATTATTCAACCACTCATCTGTAACTCTAGGGTCCGCCGTATCCATAACAGCCACCTTCTCATCTAAAATCACATAAGAATTATAGGATACCCCATTTGGCACTGGATACTGGCTCTCAAACAAATCAATAGTCTTGTCGTTACAGCCAATATATTTTACTGAATCCGAAATTGTAATTTCCATAATACTCCTCCTTCTTCCACTAACTCTATCTTACCAAATACCGGCTGTATACTCTATAAAAAATCTGTGAAATAATTTTATCCAAACCACAATCTTCGTAACTACAAAAATCAATTAGATGACTAAAAAAAGAACCTTGGCGACAAATGCCAAGGTTCTATTTAAATCATTTTTTGGAGAGTCTCTCCACTATATTGTCCAGTGTATCCTGAGGAACTGTACCATCACGATACAACTGATTTATAGAGCTTTCACTTTGAAGTAAGGCCGTGGCATCGAGCCATGTGCCCTTTTGAAATTCTTCATCAAATACAGCAAATATTTTTCTATTTTTTAGTAGCTCCGAAAGCGGGAATTCTCTGTAATCCATAACTAAATCTTTGGTCTGTTTAGACTCTTGATAAATACTCTCCTGTTCTTGTGTCAATCTTGATTGTCTCACCATTTTCAACGAAAAGTGGAACATATACAACTGCACCTGTTTCAACTGTAGCTGGCTTTGTAGCACCTGTAGCTGTATCACCCTTGAAACCTGGCTCTGTATCTGTAATCTGAAGCTCTACGAACATAGGTGGCTCAACTGAGAAGATAGAACCATTATGTGAAAGCATTTTTACTATCTCATTTTCCTTAACAAATTTGAGAGCATCACCAATCTGATCTTTAGTAAGAGCTACCTGGTCGTATGTCTCAACATCCATGAAGTTGTAAAGCTCGCCATCATTGTAAAGATACTGCATATCCTTACGATCGATACGTGCTGCTGGGAATTTTTCTGTTGGACGGAAAGATGTCTCTGTAACACCACCGTTTTTGATGTTCTTAAGCTTTGTACGAACGAAAGCTGCTCCCTTACCTGGCTTTACGTGCTGGAATTCGATAACCTGGTATACCTGATTATCCATCTCAATAGTCATACCGTTTCTAAAATCACCGGCTGTAATCATTATTAATCCTCCTTAATAGCTATAAGGATTTCTCCTCATAATTTGAACTCTACTATATAGGCATGTAGCCACTCGTATACATGATTTTACCTTAAATCTAAGTATATTTCAACAAAAAAAGTTTTTTCTCTTAAAAAACACCCTTATTTCTGATAATATTACTTATATCTATCAAAGGTAGGAGTATTACTTATGGAAATAGAAAGAAAATTTTTAATAAAAGAATTACCGGATTTATCAAAATATGATTATGTGGACATAGAGCAAGGCTATCTGTGTACTCATCCTGTGGTAAGAATTCGCAAAAAAAATGACAAATATATCCTTACCTACAAGGGCAGTGGACTTTTAGCCCATGAAGAAATCGAGGCAAATCTTACTGAGGATGGCTACAATCATCTTGTTAAAAAAATAGATGGAAATCTGATTGTAAAAAAGCGTTATCTGATTCCACTAGAGCCTTATACCATAGAACTGGATGTTTTTAGCGGGCATATGGAAGGCTTAATTATGGCTGAGGTGGAATTTCCAACTGTTGAAGAAGCAAATAGCTTCACACCCCCAGATTGGTTTGCAAAAGAAGTGACAGATGACCGCCGCTATCACAATTCTGAAATGATATTTGGTAATCCATTACAGGCATAATAAAACCTTGTTGCCATTTCGGTAACAAGGTTTTTATTCATTATTTGATTGATGGTATATTTACTTCATTCATCAGATTGTTTGACATATCCTCTAAAATTGCATTTAATGCATCCACTCTCTCGGGTGTAAAGCTTTCCTCTGCACGCTTTGCAACTGTGCTAACGTAGCCTGTGGACAGGTTCAAATAATCCAAATATTTGTCTGTTACATGCAAATGATATTCTCTTTTGTCATATTCAGACTGAACTTTTTCTACATAGCCTTTGTCTATCAGGCAAGCAACCTTGTAGGCTGCATTTGGTGAAGATACTCCAATAAAATCTGCAAATTCTTTTACCGTAGGATTGTTGAGACTGTATATTATCTCTACACAGAAAAGCTCTACAATGGTGAGGGAAGTCTCTCTCGATTGTAGTTTTTTAAACATCTCCTGATAAAAATGAATTTTGAATTTGGTGTAAACTTCCGTAAGATTTTTTTCTAACATGTATGACTCCTAAATTACACTATTTCTGTTAAGCTAATGCCTAACAGAAGTTTAATGCTGTCAAATAAGCAGCAGTTAAATCTGCTTATATATTACCCAATTTTTTATCCAATGGCAAAAGAAATTTCTGCCTTGGCTGCAATTTGGTCGTCAACATAAGCTACTGCTTCACCAAATCCCACTGGTCCTTTTCTTGATGTGAGCTTACATTCTAAAGTGAGAACGTCCCCAGGTTCTACCTGCTTTTTAAATCTGGCATTTTTTATGCCTCCGAAAAAAGCAAGCTTTCCTTTATTTTCTTCCTCTGTCAAAAGAGCGACAGCACCCACCTGAGCCAGAGCCTCAATTATCAATACACCTGGCATAACTGGATGACCTGGAAAATGACCCATAAAATGCATCTCGTTTGCACTGACACATTTTATTCCCTTAGCATAGTTTCCCGGTTCACACTCTGTAATCCTATCCACTAAAAGAAATGGATAACGATGTGGCAATATATTTTGTATTTCAGTTGAATTTAATTGCATATCTACTCCTAATACTTTTTAAACACTATTGAAGCATTGTGTCCGCCAAATCCTAATGCATTTGAAAGAGCGACTTTTATATCAGCCTTTCTTCCCTCATTAGGAACAATATCCAAATCACAGGCTTCATCTTTTTCTTTATAGTTTATAGTTGCAGGTACAAAGCCATCCTTTAAGGCAAGAGCTGTTATGATGCCCTCAACAGCACCTGCTGCTCCCAGCAAGTGTCCTGTCATGGACTTGGTAGAGCTAACCATCAGCTTATATGCATGCTCTCCAAAGGCTTTTTTGATTGCCAGAGTTTCCCCGGCATCATTTAAACTGGTGCTGGTTCCGTGGGCATTTATGTAATCCACATCTGTCATCTCAAGACCTGCATCCTTCACTGCAAGTGCCATACATTTTGCTCCGCCTTCTCCCTCTGGATTAGGTGCTGTAATATGATATGCATCGCAATTTGTGCCATAGCCCACCACTTCTGCATATATTTTTGCGTTTCTGGCAAGGGCATGCTCTAATTCTTCAAGTACAAGAATTCCTGCACCCTCTCCCATGACAAAGCCATGTCTTTCTTTATCAAAAGGAATGGATGCCCTGTTTGGATCTTCGCTTGTACACAGAGCTTTCATAGACTGAAATCCACCTATGGCAAGAGGCATTACAACACCCTCAGCTCCACCGCACATGAATAAATCTTCATAGCCATCTCTAATTCTATGGAAGGCGTCTCCTATGGCATTGTTAGAGCCTGCACATGCTGTAACAACAGATGTACACATGCCCTTTAAGCCAAACATTATTGCAATCTGACCTGCAGCCATGTTGCTAATAGACATAGGAATAAAGTAAGGGGAAATACGTCCGTATCCCTTCTCTTCACCCTTTGAATGTTCTGTCGCAATAGTTGACAAACCACCTATACCAGATGAAACTATACAGCCAAATCTATCTGCATCCTCTTTTTCCATATCTATTCCAGAATCTTCAAAGGCTTCCTTGGCTGCTGCGCAGGCATACTGGGTGAATACATCCATTCTCTTTGATTCCTTGACGCCAAGCACTTCTCCTGCATCAAAGTTTTTTACTTCACCAGCAAGCTTTACCTTTAAATCTGATGTGTCAAAATGTGTAATAGGAGCTATGCCGCATTTTCCTTCCTGCACTGCCTTCCATGTGGCTTCCACGGAATTAGCCAAAGGATTGACTGTGCCCATTCCAGTTATGACAACTCTTCTCTTCATAAAAACTCCTTCCAAATCTGAAACTGTTAATAACAATGTTTTAAATTATTTTCTTCATCGTTTTCACTATACTCTCAGAAAATAACTTAAAACATTGTTATTAACTATACTGTCCTTTAATGATTTAAGTTATTTTCCTCATCGTTTTCACTATACTCTCGGAAAATAACTTAAATCATAACTAGTTATTACATACCCCCGGTGACTTCGATTACTTGTCCTGTTATATACGAAGCTTTTTCTGAGGCTAAAAATGCTACAGTGTTTGCTATATCCTCTGGTGTGCCGAAGCGTCCCAAAGGGATTTGTTTTAGATAGTTTTCTTTTACAGCATCTGGGAGGCCATCTGTCATGGCTGTTTGTATAAAGCCAGGGGCTACCGCATTTACGGTAATTCCCTTTGAACCATATTCTCTAGCCACAGATTTTGTAAAGCCTATAATGCCTGCCTTGCTGGCAGCATAATTAGCCTGCCCAGCATTTCCCTGAACTCCCACAATGGAAGTGATATTGATGATGCGTCCCTTTTTTGCACGCATCATATCCTTCACTGCAGCCTTTGTGCAAAGATATGTACCCTTTAGATTAATATCTATCACCTTATCAAAATCCTCTTCACTCATTCTGATAAGTAAGCCATCCTTTGTAATTCCTGCATTATTTACCAGCACATCAACTGTCCCAAGGCTTGTTTTTACCTGAGCAAACATTTCTGCCACATCATCAGCATTGCTTACATCAGCCTTTATAGCTATTGACTGCACTCCATATTTTTTACAAAGCTCTATTGTTTCCAGGGCTGCCTCTTCATTTCCTGAGTAGCAAATTGCCACATCATATCCTGCTGCAGCTAAGTTTTCTGCTATAACTCTTCCTATTCCTCTGCTTGCCCCTGTTACAAGTGCTACACTCATGCTCTAAGCTCCTTTATCGTATTTACGAAATCATCAACAGTGTCAATAGAATATACCTTCACATCATCTACAGTCTTGGCAATGAATTTGCTGATTGCTTTTCCTGGACCGATTTCTATGATTGTGTCCACACCAGCGTCCTTCATATATCTGATGGAGTCTTCTAAATATACTGAGGACTGAACCTGTCTCTCCAGTAGGTCTGCAACACTTTCATCCTCTGTTCTTTCTCTGCCCAGGCAATTATATATAACCTTTGACTCCTCAGCTTTAAAATCCACAGACTCAAACTCTTTTTTCAATTCATCTCCTGCAGATTTCATGAGTTTAGTGTGGAAAGGTCCGCTAACCTTTAGTGGCATTATTCTTTTAGCTCCAGCTTCTTTTAAATAGACGCTGGCTTTATCCACAGCTACTGCATCTCCAGAAATAACTATTTGCCCTGGACAATTGAAATTTGCAGCCTGAACAATTTTTTCTCCATTGTAGTCGGCTGTTGCCCTGCTGCAGCATTCCAAAACAATATCTCTATCCATTCCAAGGACTGCAGCCATCTTTACATCCAGCCCCTTTGCAGCCTCTGCCATATACTTTCCACGCTTTGCAATAAGCTTCAATATAGATTTTTCATCCAGCACATCAGCCTCATAAAGAGCAGAATATTCACCAAGGCTCAATCCACAGGTGTAATCCGCTTTGATGCCCTCCTCCTTTAGGAGCTTGGTAACACCGATTGCAAATGCAACCATAGCAGGTTGAGTGTACTGGGTCTGAGAAAGCTGCTCAATCGGTCCCTCAAAGGAAAGCTTTGCCACATCCATGGCAGTAACATCACTAACCACATCTGATGCTTCATCAATTGTCTTTTTGAAGCTATCATATTTTTCATAAAAATCCTGACCCATTCCCACTCTCTGAGAACCTTGACCTGCATAAATAATTCCTAACATTACTTTTACAACTGTAAACTACAGTCTCCCTCCGCTTTAATTTTTCCGATAAAAAACAAAAATCTAAATCTCTATTGCTGCAGCATTAGATAAACATGCCTTAGCATCACTAACAATTTCTTCAACAATAGTGGCTACTGGGCGGATTTCTTTCAGCTGGCCACATACCTGACCGCTCATTACAGAGCCTCTTATCATATCTCCATCGCAAACAGCTCTGCGAAGTCCGCCTAATGTAATCTGCTCTAAGCGTTCTCTATCAGCACCTTCTGCTTCCAGTTTCAAATATTCCCTAGCCATCTCATTTTTGATAATTCTAACTGGTGCTCCCTGGGAACGACCTGTAACAGTTGTGGCATTATCCTTTGATTTGATGAGAGTCTGTTTATAATTTTCATGAATAGGGCATTCCTCAGATACCAGTAAGCAAGTGCCTACCTGAACACCACAAGCTCCCAGCATCATTGCCGCAGCCATCTGCTTGCCACTTGCAATACCACCTGCTGCTATAACCGGAACATCTACAGCTTCCACTACCTGTGGCAACAGTGTCATGGTTGTCATGTCTCCCACATGTCCACCAGACTCACCACCTTCGGCGATAATGGCATCAGCACCTGCTCTTACCATTATTTTTGCAAGAGCCACTGAAGCTACAACAGGAAAAACCTTGGCTCCCATTTCCTTCCATACCTTCATATATTTTCCCGGATTACCTGCACCAGTCGTAATGAACTGCACCTTTTCTTCCACCAGCATCTGTGCAATGTTATCAACATCAGGATTCATCAGCATCAAATTCACACCGAAGGGTTTATCTGTCTTGCTTTTGCAAATCCTTATCTGTTCTCTCAGGCTTTCAGCATTCATACCACCGCTTGCCACCAGACCAAGGGCACCTGCATTGGAGCAGGCTGCTGCAAACTCTCCTGTGGCTATATTTGCCATGCCACCTTGTATCACGCTATATTTTGTACCTGTTAAATCACTTAATTTCATACTGCACCTTCTTTTTACTTGCTGTTACGCTTACAAGCATAGATTTTTGTTTTTCATCAGAAAAACGGAAATCGTATCTGACCAACTTTTACATGTAATGGAAAAGTTGTCCTGCAAAGCAGGATTCTTGCTGACAATTTCATTGTTAAGTCAGCAAGAAGTCATACTCAGCCTGTTACGGTATCAAGCTTTATGTTTTTTGCTACCACTCTACCACCGTGGCACCCCAGGTACGTCCTGCACCAAATGCACACATCAGTACCTTATCGCCACGCTTTATGCGTCCATCTTTGATTGCTTCATCTAAGGCAAGACCTACACTTGCTGCCGAGGTATTGCCATATTTTTCTATATTAACGACGAATTTGTCCATAGGCTGATTCACTTTTTTCGCTATAGATTCGATTATGCGAAGATTAGCCTGATGTAATACAAAATAGTCGATATCGTCATAGGTTAGATTTGCCTTATTTACAGCTGCCTCAATCACCTTTGGCACAGTTGCAACTGCAAACTTATAAGTTCCCTGCCCATCCATGTGGATAAAGCCATCTGGAGATTTTATGTTAATCATTTCCTCATCACCATCTACCCCAACCACTGAGGCATATAATGAATCAGAAAGCTCTACAACAGCAGCTGCTGCACCATCACCAAATAATACACAGGTGCTTCTGTCTGTCATATCCATTTTTTTAGATAAAACCTCTGCTCCAATCAATAGACCATATTTGGACTTTCTAGCCATCATTAGTGCTCTGATTGTCTCTAAGCCAAATATAAAGCCTGAGCATCCAGCTCCAACATCCAAAGCTATAACATCATTTGAAAGTCCCAGTCTTCCTTGCACCAGGCAGGCAGCAGATGGAGAAAAGTAGTCTGCGGAAACTGTACACACCACTATCACTCCGATTTGGTCTTTTGGAATATTTGCATTTTCTATTGCCTCTCTAGCTGCCATTTCTGCCAGCCAGGTATGATTTTCTTCACCTTGAACATGATGTCTCAAAGACATGCCTGTTCTTTTTACAATCCATTCGTCGCTTGTATCTACAATTTTTGCCAAATCATCATTGGAAACAAGCTTGCTAGGAGCCTTAGCTCCTGTACCTAAAAATCTAATACCAGTCATCACACGTTTTCCATTCTAGCTGACGCGTCCACCTTTAGGTATGCCTCGTCAAAGCTTCTAAATTTATTGAATCTATCCTTTGCCAATTCTTCAGCACCAAGCTTTGAAAGTTCCTTCAGTGCTGTTGCAATCTGTTTATCAACTCGTGAATACAGTCTGCTGTAGTTTTTCACTTCATCTGTTTCATTTACAACAGATAGCTCTATGCCTCGTTCAGAAATGATTCCATCTATTACACCAAACTCCAGCAAATCTGCCGCTGTCAGCTTCATTGCCTCGGCAGCCTCATCTCTTTTTGCGCTGTCATGCCAGAGAATAGATGCAAAGCCCTCTGGAGAAAGAACAGAATACACTGCATTTTCCAACATGTAGACCTTGTTTGCCACAGCAATTCCAAGTGCTCCACCGCTGCTTCCTTCACCAGTGACAATCGTTATAACAGGCACCTTTAATGTGCTCATAGCTGCAAGGTTTCCTGAGATTGCCTGGGATATTCCATACATTTCTGCCTCAAGCCCGGGATAAGCACCAGGGGTGTCAACAAATGTGATAATAGGTCTGTTAAACTTCTCAGCCTGTTTCATCAGCCTTAGAGCCTTGCGATATCCCTCAGGTCCTGGCATTCCAAAATTACAGATTACATTTTCACTGACGTCATTGCCTTTTCTGTGTCCAAGCACTGTTACAGGCTGTCCATGAAATAGGGCTATACCGCCATATATGCTGGCATCATCCTTGCCAAGTAAATCTCCCTTTTGTTCAAAAAAATCCGTAAATACGTTATCTATATAATCTGTTATTTTGGGTCTGTCCTTGTCTCTGGCTTTTAGCACTCTATCAATTGCTTTCATTTATCTCCTCCCAAATAGACTAATGATGTAGCATCAATATTTTTGCCAAGGTATCTTTTAAGTCTTCTCTTTTTACTACTGCATCAACAAAGCCATGCTCTTCTAAAAATTCTGCTCTCTGAAATCCCTGTGGCAGCTTTTGTCCTATGGTCTGCTCAATTACTCTAGGACCGGCAAACCCGACTAAGGCATTTGGCTCTGCAAGAGTAATGTCCCCTAACGTGGCAAAGCTGGCACTGACACCACCTGTTGTAGGATGTGTCAGAACTGCTATATATAACCCACCTGCTTCTTTAAACTTTTCTATCACAGCACTGGTTTTTGCCATCTGCATCAGGCTAAGTATCCCCTCCTGCATTCTGGCTCCTCCGCTTGCCGTAAATATAATCAATGGCAGATGGTGGTTCATGGCATATTCGCAAGACCTGCATACAGTTTCTCCCAGTTCTATACCCATGGATGCCATCATGAATCTTTTATCCATAACCACAACCACAGCCTTATAGCCACCAATTTTACAGCTTCCAGCAATTATTGCATCATGCCATCCTGTCTCGCCACGAAGCTCTTGCTTCTTTTCAACATATCCTTCAAATTCCAGTGGATTTGTCTCAGGAAATTCAAATTCGAACCTTTCAAATGTGCCTGAGTCACAGATGTCATTAATTCTGTCTGCAGCATCATATTCTTTTACAGGCTTTATTACTGGCTCTAGTAGCTCCGTAGGATTGTTTCGCAAATCCTTATATCTATTAAATTTATTTTTTCTTTGGTCAACTATGCTTGTCATTAATTATCCTCTGTATCCTCTGAGGCAACCCTATCCCATGAAAGGATTTCCTCCAGATGATTTTCGATAAAACTAACGTTGACATTTCCCTTCACAAAATCCGGATGATGTAAAAGCAAATAGTCAAAATCTCCATTTGTGGTAATGCCTTCCGTAACAAGTTCCAGCAGTGCTCGTCTCATACGGCGGATTGCTTCTAATCTTGTTGGGGCATGGACTATTATTTTTGCCATCATAGAATCGTAAAACGGGCTTGTCTCATAGCCGTTGTATAACAGGGTATCCACCCTGACTCCAGGACCTCCTGGAACATTTAAAAATGTAATCTTTCCAGTGTTAGCCATGAAATTTTTAGCTGGATCCTCTGCATTGATTCTGCACTCAATGGCATGACCTCTCAGCTTTACATCCTTTTGCTTCAATTTCAATGGTTCGTGAAAAGCTATTCTAATCTGTTGTTTTATCAAATCAATTCCAGTGACAGCTTCAGTCACGCCATGCTCAACCTGAATTCTGGTGTTCATTTCTATGAAATAATAGTGATTCTTTTCATCTAAAACGAACTCTACAGTACCGGCATTTGTGTAGCCTGCAGCCTTTGCTGCTGCAACAGCTGCCTTTCCCATAGATTTTCTCAGGTCTTCATTTATAAACATACATGGGCTTTCCTCAATCAGCTTTTGATTTTTACGCTGAATTGAGCAGTCGCGCTCCCCCAGATGAATCACATTGCCATGTTCATCCGCTAAAATCTGAAACTCAATATGCCTTGGATTTTCAATAAGTTTTTCAATGTACATTTCATCATCATTAAAGCAGGCTATTGTTTCCGCCTTTGCTTCCTCGAAAAGCTTTTTTAAATCCTCTGGCTTATATACACGGCGCATTCCCCTTCCGCCGCCACCAGCACTAGCTTTTATTAAAACAGGATAACCAATTTTCTTCGCAATCTTTTCAAGCTTTGCGTAGTCCTCCACAGCTCCATCTGAGCCTGGTACCACTGGCACTCCTGCTTTAACCATCATTTTTCTTGCTGCTGCTTTATTTCCCAAGGCGTCCATAGCGTCTGCAGTAGGACCTATAAACACTATCCCAGCCTCGTTACATTTTCTTACAAAATCTGAATTTTCAGAGAGAAATCCAAATCCAGGGTGCAGCGCATCGCAGCCTGTGACCTGTGCTGCCGTAATAATAGCGTCCATATTCAAGTAACTGTCAGCAGCCCTTGCAGGTCCTATACAAATACTTTTTGTTGCCAGCTTCACATGCAAAGAATCCTTATCTGCTGTGGAATATACAGCAACAGACTCAATATTCATCTCCATGCAAGCTCTGATGATTCTCACTGCAATCTCGCCGCGATTAGCAATTAAAATTCTTTTAAACATTTCTAATCTCCCAAAAGAAACAGTGGTTCCTCAAAACCAACAACGTCTTGATTTTTCACGTAAATCTTTTTTACTACACCATCCTTTGGGGCAGTGATTTCGCTCATCATTTTCATAGCCTCAATCAGGCAAAGTATCTCACCTTTTTTTACCTTGTCTCCCACCTGCACATATGCGGCAGCTTCTGGGGATGGTGCTGCATAAAATACTCCTACTAATGGAGAAAGCACCTTTTCTCCCTCTGGCTCCTCATCAGTTTTATCAGCTGGGGTGGGATTCTCATTTGTCAAAGGAACAGGTGCTTTAGCTACAACCTGACTTACTTCACTAGGGTTTACCACTGTAACTCTATCAGATGGCTTTTTCAGCTTTATTTTTGTGCCATCCACCTCTAGTGATAAATATGAACTGCTGCTTGCATCAAAGGCACTAATCAGTTCTTTAACTTCCTTTATATCCATGATTATTTATGTTCCTCAAGATAATTTACAATGTCTGCTACAGTCTTGATTTCAGCCATTGCTTCCTCATCAATAGTGATACCTGTCTTTTCCTCTACAGCAAGTGAAAGCTCTACTGCATCAAGAGAATCTGCACCTAAATCATCAAAAAGATTTGCCTCCATTGTAACTTTGTCAGCTGCACAGCTAAGTGTATCAATTATTACTTCCTTTACGATTTCAAACATATTTTTTCTCCTTCTTAAAAACTTTTACTTAAAAACAATTAGTTAAAATCTTTTAGACTAACTATCGAATATAATAACCTCTGGAGAGAAAATGTCAAGATTTTTAATAAAAATATTTTAGATAATTTTTCTCATTATCAGGTTTTCAGGGCACAAAAAAGGCAGCCTGAGCTGCCTTAAAAAAAATTTTGTTTTCCTACCATCTTTTTCTCTTTGCGAATTGTGCCTTACCAACAACAACCTTCACATTTTCTTTTCCGTATTTTTCCTGAAGCAGGGAAATGTTTTCATCAGTTGCACCTATGCTCCATCTTGAATCCAGCTTTTTCATAGCTCGCTCTTCCATAAGTAACACAACCACATTGTCGTTGCCATCCATGTCCTTGATGAAATCAAGTAGCTCCTGCTCCTTTTGTAAATACTCTGCCTTGTTTTTAAATATCAGTCGGATTTCTCTCGGGCACGAGTCAAATGCCACCACATCATCACATATAAGTATTGCTGCGTTGCCATCACCTTCGTTTCGAACGCTGCCTTTGATAAACACCTTGTTTCCCTCGGTAAGCAAAGGGCGCACTCTATCAAAGGTTTTAGCGAATGCCAGCACACGTACTTCACCAGATAAATCCTCTAGAATAATATTTCCATAGGCATTGCCTTTATTTGAGTATTTCAAGTCTGACTTTTCAATGATACCGCCGATAACAACCTCAGCTCCATCTTTTATGGATGCGGATGCTTCTTCCTCTTCCACATCAAAGTCCCCCTCAGCAGGATCTGTTTTAGCTGCAAATTCCACAGCATGAGCGGTCACATTTTTCTGAAGCAGAGAAATATATTCATCAAGAGGGTGTCCACTAACATACACTCCCATCAAATCCTTTTCAAAGGCAAGCAACATCTCCTTAGGGAATTCTTCCATATTTGGCATAGGCACTTTAAGGATTTCCTTTTGTTCCTCTCCTAGAAAATCCATAAGAGACATTTGTCCGTCCATGGATTCCTTGCGATTCTTGTTCACAGAATCCATTATTTGCTCATATATCAATCTCTTTTGGCGGCGGTTTCCCTCTAATGTGTCCAGTGCTCCTGCCAAAATCAGATTTTCAATGGTGCGCTTGTTGGCATCATATTTTGTTACACGATTTATAAAATCCTCCAGGTCTGTATATAAGCCATTTTTTTCACGCTCTGAAATGATAGATTCAACAGTGCCGCTGCCCACAGATTTAATAGCAGAAAGACCATAACGTATCTTGCCATTATCCACAGAAAAATCTGCTTCTCCATAATTTACATCAGGGGGTAATAATTCAATGCCTGCTTCTCTGCATTCTGTAATGTATTCAGCTATTTTTGAACTGCTGTTTAACACAGATGTCATAAGTGCAGCCATGTATTCCAGTGGATAGTAGCACTTTAGATAAGCTGTCTGCACTGCCACATAGGAGTAGGCTGCTGCGTGGGATTTGTTAAAACCGTACTTAGCGAAAGGCATTAACTGGTCAAACAACCAGTCAGCATCCTCGGCAGAAATTCCATTGGTGTCAAAGCATCCCTGAACAAATGCAGGTCGCTCTGCTGCCAGCTTATCCCACTTTTTCTTGCTCATGAAACGTCTCACATTATCTGCACGTCCCATGGTAAACCCGGCACAGGTAGTCATAATCTGCATGACCTGCTCCTGGTATACTGGAAATCCGTAAGTGTCAGAAAGCAGATCCTTTAGTATTGGAAAGCGTTCTATGAATGGTGACTGTTTACCTGTTCTTTTGCATTCCACAATGTTTGGGATAAAGTCCATTGGACCTGGACGATAAACGGCATTAGCAAGTATTAAATCCCCGATGTGTGTAGGGTTTAGCTGCTTCAACAGGTTTTTCATACCGCCAGATTCAAACTGAAATACACCCTCAGTCTTTCCATCAGCAAATAAAGCCATAACTTTAGGGTCATTGTAATCAATGTTGTGCATATCCAGCTTTATGTTGTAGTTTTTTTCCACCTGCCCGATGGTATCATTTATGACAGTAAGATTTCGAAGTCCTAAAAAGTCCATTTTCAAAAGACCTATGGCTTCTATTACTTCCTTTTCATATTGGGTGATTATTACGTTGCCTTTTCCTAAAGATAAAGGCATGTATTCCACTGTAGGCTTTCCTGAGATTACAACACCAGCTGCATGAACACCTGTGTTTCTTGGCAGCCCCTCTAATTCCATTGCTATATCAAGAAGCTGCTTCACCTGTGGGTCGCTATCATATAATTCCTTTAGCTCTGTACTATAAATAAGAGCATTTTCAATAGTGAGTTCTTTGTCTGGGTCTGGGATTACATCCGGCACCAGCTTTTTAACACTATTCACAAATTGAAGAGGAAGTCCCATTGCCCTGCCCACATCCTGTATGGCACTTTTTGTTTTTAGTGTTCCAAAGGTGACTATCTGGGTAACACAGTCATCACCATATTTCTTGCGGACATAGTCAATGACCTCTTCTCGCCCCTCCGGGTCAAAATCTGTATCAATATCCGGCATGCTGACACGCTCTGGATTAAGAAAACGTTCAAAGACCAGATTGTATTTCATCGGGTCAATATCTGTGATTCCTGTGGTGTAACTAATCAAAGAGCCTGCTGCCGAGCCTCGTCCTGGTCCTACAGGAATGCCATGAGTCCTGGCATAGTTTATGAAATCCCACACTATGAGAAAGTATTCCACATAGCCCATTTCCTTTATAGTGTTTAACTCGTAGGTAAGGCGTTCTTCGTAGGCACTTGCCTTGTCCCCGTAGCGTTCCTTTAAACCGTCAAAGCAAAGCTTGTTAAGATATGTCCAGGCATTGTAGCCTTCTGGCACATCAAAAGGCGGCAAGCCTGCAATATGGTATTTGATTTCCACATTACACCGGTCTGCTATCTCCTAAGTCCTAAAAACCGCTTCCTTTGCATAAGGAAACAGAGATAGCATTTCTTCCTCAGATTTAACATAGAATTCTTCTGTCTCAAATTTTAGTCTGTCAGGATCATTTATGTCTTTTCCTGTCTGGATGCATAAAAGCACATCATGGCTGTAGGCATCTTCTTTGTTGGTGTAGTGACAGTCATTTGTCGCCACAAGGGGAATGCCTGTCTCTTTAGACAATCGCATCAGACCATTATTAACATTCTTTTGGGAGTCAATGCCATGGTCCTGCATTTCAAGGAAATAATTATTCTCACCAAAGCAATCTCGGTATTTCAGGGCAACCTTTTTGGCTTCCTCATAGTCTCCCCTGTCTAAGGCACGAGCCACCTCTCCTGCCAGACATGCAGAAAGACATATAATGCCCTCATGGTATTTTTGGATAACATCAAAATCCACACGTGGCTTATAGTAAAAGCCCTCTACAAAGCCTGCAGATACAATCTTCATGAGATTGTGATAGCCCAAATCATTTTCCGCAAGAAGAATAAGGTGATAGTATCTGTCATCCCCCTTTACTATTTCTCTATCGAATCTGGAGCCCGGGGCTACATAAACCTCGCACCCGATGACTGGTTTGAGCCCCTGAGCCATACACTCATCGTAAAATTTAGTGACACCATACATGTTGCCATGGTCGGTGATGGCGGCGGCTGTCATGCCCATATCCAGGCATTTTTTAACATAAGATTTTATTTTGTTAGAGCCATCCAAAAGTGAATACTCTGTGTGTGTATGTAAATGTACGAAACTCATAAATACTTTATTCCTTTAATTAAAAATCCAAGTCAGCCAATTCCTTTACAATTTCTCCCATTTTATCAAGGGCGGCTTTAATAGGTGCTGGTGTAGTCAAATCTACACCTGCGATTTTCAGCAGCTCCACTGGAGCATCGGTACAACCTGAGGACAGGAATTTTTTGTATCTTTCTACAGCAGGCTTTCCTTCGGTAAGAATCATGTTTGCAATGGCTACTGCTGCACAAAAGCTTGTGGCATACTGGTATACATAAAAATTGTAATAGAAATGTGGAATGCGAGCCCACTCGTAGGCGATTTCATCATCAGAAATCATATCAGGACCATAATAACGCTTGTTTATGTCCATATATAAGGATGAGAGATTTTCAGCGTTAAGGCTCTCACCATTTTCTACCATTTCATTGGTCAGCTTTTCAAATTCTGCAAACTGAGTCTGGCGGTAAACAGTACCCTTAAAGCTGTCCAGATAATGATTTAGCAGATATGCTCTCTCCTTTTTGTCCTCAGTATTTTTCAGCAGATACTCTAATAGCAGAATTTCATTGCATGTGGAAGCAACCTCTGCAACAAATATTTTGTACCCTGCATATATATAAGGCTGGGCCGTATTAGAATAGTGGGAATGGAGAGAATGCCCCATTTCATGAGCCAGTGTAAACATATCGTCAAAGGTATCATGATAGTTTAAAAGTATATAAGGATGGCAGCCATAAGCTGTGGCAGAATATGCTCCTCCCCGCTTTCCTTTATTCTCATACACATCTATCCAGCGATTTTCAAAGCCCTCTTTTAACAGAGCCACATAATCATCCCCTAGCACTGCCAGTGCTTTTAGTATGGTTTCCTGCGCCTGTTCATAACTAACCTTTTTTGCCACGTCTGCAATCATTGGGGTGTATATATCGTACATATGTAAATCTTCTAACCTCAAGCATTTTTTCCTAAGGGCTACATATGCATGCAATTTGTCTAGATTTTCATTTACAGTTTTAACCAGATTCTCATAGACCTCTGGTGATACATTGTTGGCATCCACTGCCGCTTCAAGGTTTGAAGCATAATTTCGAATTCTAGAGTGGAATATACGCTGTTTTACCTCACCATTATAGCTGGCAGCAAAGGTGTTTATATAGCTTTTCATAGTGCTATAGTAAGCCGCAAATACTCTGCCTCTAAATTCTCTGTCAGCTGACATTAAAAATGGCACAAAGCTACCATTGGTAAGTGGCACTTCATCCCCATTTTCATCAACCACATTTGGAAACCTGATGTCTACATTAGTAAAAGCCTCATACACTTCATTTGGTGTGTTTGACATCTCGGCAGTCATTGCAACCACTTTTTCTAACTCTGCTGACAATGTGTGGTTCTTTAATCTTTTTAATTCCTTTATCTGCTTTCTATACAGTTCCAGCTCTGGATTTTTTGCTATAAAGCCTTCTAATTTTTCTTCGTCACATGCCAGGATTTCAGGACCAATAAAGGAGGTTTTAGAGCCCAGCTCTGCAATCATGCTAAACATTCTTGCATTCATTCCCTGATGCTTTGTATTTCCCTGATCCTGGTCAAAAAGCCTGGCTGCATAGCTATAGGCATACTCGATTTTTTCTTCCACAAATGCTGACAGGGATAGTACAGCCAGGAGATTTTCATCACTGTCGCACACCTTGCCCTCATACTTTATCAGCTCATCAGATTTTTCTTTTATAAGCTGTAAATCTGACTCCCAATCGGATTCTTTCCCATATAAATCCTGAAGGTTCCATGTGTTTTCTGTAAGAACCTCATCTCTTGATATTAATTCTTTTGCCATTTATGTTTCCTCCATAAAGAAGATTTGATTTTGTTTTTCATCATTCTATCACAATTATTTCAAACATACGATGTATTCTATATGTATCATTCGATTATTTATAGGAGGTCGCTATGCCAGATAACAGAGAAGCCCTGATTATGGGATTGAACCAAGCCATGAACGGAAGCAAGGAAGATGAGCTGGGAAGAAAATATTATGCCGACACAAACACTCTAAAAACCGGAGCCGCCGGGGGCATATCAGAAGTGGATATTCTTGTATCAAAGGCTGAATTTGGTAGAATTGCCAGCGGTGTGGTAAAGTATCACATCACAGACAGACGCGGGATTGAAGATGGTAATGATATCATTTTTTATGAAGTAGAAGCTGACGGATTCACCAGAACAGGTCACAAGCTGACAAAACGTGTCCTTGATGTAAAATCCTACCTGCAGGTGCAGGGGCTCAAGGATGGCTACTCCGTCATCTCCTTCTAATTATCTGTTACTTTGAGATAGGTTTTGTTAAATATTTCTCTTTCAATAATATACACATCGCTTGGGTCATTTTCTGACGCAGCCATGTAGTCACCAGGTTTACCCAGATAGTAATGCTCAGTATCCCATTTGGTAAATACCTTGGTTCTGTTTTTCAGTTCCTTTGCATATATTTCGCTTGTGCCCACGGAAATACAGCTGTGGGCATGAGGTAATATTTCTTTACTTCCACCATTTGATAAGTCTTTTATAACAGGTTCATATTCTCCTGGATATTCGTATGGCTCGTCACTGATTTCATATTTGCTTTCAAAGCTTTCCTTTGACATAGGGTAGACCTCACCCTGGATGCCTATGGCAAGGATGGTGTCCTCAGTTATATTAAGCTCCACATCCCCTTCAAGAGTACGAATAATGGTTTTTGTGTTTGCAGGCATAACATCAGTAGCCTTTACATAACCCACATGTAAACGCTTTTTACGGTATTTTTTCATAGTGCTTATGTCTGCTTTATATTCGTTTGCATATATTATTTCGTTGTTAAGGAAATATTCATGCATTCGCTCTCTGAAAAACTGCTGGATGGTAGGTGCAGTATAATCCATCTCCTGAAGCTCAAGGAGTGCTCTTCTGATGGAACCACCTGCTTTTATCAAATGTCCGCCACCGTCTCCAACACCAGCGCATATAAATTTTGCCAGTTCATCCGCTTTGACTTCCTTAACACAGCTTCGAACAGAAATCTTGATACCGCCCTCATGTATAGAATAAACAAGGCAGCACTCCACATCCTCAACCTCTAAAAGCATATCCGAAATGATACCTAGCACATTAGGGTCACAGGGGTCAGACTTTACTATTGAATAGTGATTTTCGCTATAGTATTCTGAGCCCAACAAAGCAATTCCTGCTATGCGAAGTTCCTCCTGGGATATGTTGGAATTTTTGAATTTTGTAATATCAGACATGCTGTATTTCAAATCGTCTCGCATATCCATATCAAGAGGATGATGCAGTTCACTAAAATTATTGCTATCGGTCATAAGACCGTAGTATAAAGCGGTGGAAAGCTTTAAATCCCCATCCACCTTGAAGCCATCAGCCCTTAGCATATCCCATACTACAGTGGCGCAGCTTGCCTGATAAGACCTGACCTCTGACAGTACTGGCAAAAATCCACTCACCTGATGATGATCAATAATGGCTATATTTTTCGCATTGAATTTCTGTATATTTCCCTCGCCATACTGACTGTCCACAGTCACCAGCACATCTGGCATATCATCATTACTAAGGCCAAGAAGCTCACATAATTGCTCCTGATATCTCACATGATGGACTTTAATATTTAAATCCTGAACCATTAATTTAAGGTTGCTTTTGGCAATTTCAAAATTGCCTCCGTAGACAAACCTGGCATTTTTATTATGGCTCTTTAAATACTTCAAAACAGCAAATCCAGACGCTAGTGCATCTGCGTCTGGATTGTTGTGACATTGTACTATTATATTATCAAAATCAAGTAGCTGTGAAATTCTCAAATTAGTGCTCCTTTAATGCATAAGCTATGTTAATAGCATGGTCAGCGCATCGTTCCAAATCAGTAACCATATCAGAGAAGATAACTCCTGCAATTGGCTCACATTTATTTTCCATAAGTCGTTCTATGTGGTGATTAATCAACTGCTTTTCCTGCTTATCCACCTTTGACTCAATTTTTTCAATAGCTTCAAGATTGTCATAGTTTTCAGATGCAAAGGTATCAATGGCCAGCTCCACAACCTCCATGGAATTGTCAGCCATCTCTTTCAGCTCTTTGCCAGCCTTCTTGGAAAGCTTTGTTTTTTTGTTTTTCATCCTGGTGGCATACTCAATGATATTTTCAGCGTGGTCAGATATACGTTCAATATCTGTCACTGCAATGGTAATAGCCGAAATACGTCTGAGGTTTTCTGGAGTCAAATCCAATGCCTGAAGCTTAACCATAGCATCCTGAATTGCATGATTTAAAATATTTACTGTCTCCTCTCGCTCCTCTACATCTTCCACCTTTTCCGGTGAATAGTCAAAGAAACAATCAATGGCATTTTCAAAGTTTTCAGCAGCTATGGCACCCATTCTGGCTGCCTCTAGCTGAGCCTGATGAATAGCCATGTTTGGAGGAACATTATTAACCTGAGTCATGAATACCAGCTGTCTGTCCTCCGCAGCCTTTGTCTCCTCTGGAAGCTCTGGAATAAAGGCATATGTAAGCTTGATAATGTAGTCTGTAAATGGAAGCAAAATAATTACAGCTAGGATAGCAAAAATGGTATGGGTATTAGCTATCTGTCTGCCTGGGTCTGCTGATGTAGACTGGATCCAACTCAAAAGTGGTGTCACGTTGATAATAATAATTATAACTAATGCCCTTATCACATTAAATAGCAAATTCAATATAGCAGAACGTTTTCCGTTTCTATTTGCTGTAAGTGAAGCTAAAAGGTTTGGTGTAACAGAACCTATAGCTGCACCAATAATCAAATAAACAGCCACATCATAATCCAGTATTCCCTGCACAACGAATGCCTGGAAAATAACTGTTGATGATGAAGAGCTCTGTAAAAGTGCTGTAAAGGCAATACCAAACAATAATGCCAATAATGGATTTTTAAGTGTGGTAAGGAAATTTACAAATACTGCAGAGCTTGACAAAGGAGCAATGGCCCCCTTCATTATAGTGATACCCTGAAACAGCATACCAAATCCCATGATGACTGAGCCGATATGCTTTGTCAGGTTGTTTTTCATGAACAAATACATTACCGAACCAATAAACAACAAAAATGGTGTAAATGTGGCAATATTAAAAGCTGTAATCTGTGCTGTGATAGTAGTACCGATATTGGCACCTAAGATAACTCCTATAGCCTGGCTGAGTGCCATCATGCCCGAGTTTACAAAACCGATAACCATAACATCAGTAGCTGATGAGCTTTGAACAAGAACTGTCATGGCTATACCAACAAGAACTGCTACAAACTTATTTGTAGTAGCCTTTTCCAAGATAACCTGTAGATTGTCACCGCAACTATTTTTTAAACCAGTGGACATAATAGACATTCCAAACAGAAATAGTCCCACTCCACCTAGCAGTGATAGAATTTGTGCAATTGTCATTTTTTCTCCTTTTAACTACCGCGCTTTTCCTTCATGAAAAGTGAATTTCTAAATCCTCTTTTTAGTCCTTACATATCATAACACGAGGAGCCCTTATTGTCTAAGCATTTTCTGTTATTTAGGTAAACATTTGGTAAACTAAAATAGCTTCCTACTTAAATATAGGCTTTTATAAAAATGCCATCCTCCCTATATTCTTCTGATATAAGTTCTCCATTTTCCCTAATCTTTGCTATGGTTCCAGCCTTGTCATAGGGAACAAGCTTTTCAATATATTCCCTATTGCCTCTCATCATAGTTGCTAAAATCTCTCGTACCTTATCTAAGCCTTTACCGGTTTTAATAGATGTATGGACAGTATAATCAGCTCTTAAATCATGGTAGTCATACTCCTCTGACACCTTATCCACCTTGTTAAAAATTGTGAGAATCGGCTTGCCAAGTGCCTCAAGCTTATCCAAAGTTTCGTATACAATTTCCATCTGCCTATCCATCTGAGGATTGCTCACATCCACAACATGTATTATGTAATCAGCATACTTCGCCTCTTCCAAAGTACTCTTAAAAGCATCCACAAGATGATGTGGCAGTTTCCTTATAAAACCTACTGTATCTGTAAGCAATATTTTCTGGTCGTTATCCAGAAGCAATTCCCTGGTGGTAGGGTCTAAGGTGGCGAACAAAGCATCCCACTCTAAGATATTTGCATCGGTAAGTTTATTCAAAAGCGACGATTTTCCTGCATTTGTATAGCCAACAATAGCCGCCACAGGTACACCATTTTTAAGCCTTTTTGACCTGGTAAGCTCTCTATGGCTCACCACATCATTCAGTTCTTTTTTTAACTGCGAAATACGACCTGCTATAAGACGTTTATCCATCTCCAGCTTTTTCTCGCCAGGTCCTCTGGTGCCGATAGCACCACCGCCGCCAGCAGCGGTACCGCCTACTCTGGACATATTTTTACCAAAGCCTGTAAGTCTGGTCATCTCATATCTCAACTGAGCCAGCTCCACCTGAATCTTACCCTCTGCAGTGCCAGCTCTAGCTGCGAAAATATCCAAGATGATAAGGGTTCTATCCATCACCTTAGTATCAAGGGCATCTGCCAGATTTCGCATTTGCGCTGGTGTAAGCTCGTCATCACACACTATGCCCGTAGCTTCCTTTTCCCATATTAAATCTGCTATCTCATCTACTTTACCGGTTCCTACATAGGTGGCAGGATTTCTACGGTCCAGATTCTGCATCACTTCGCCCACTACCATAGCCCCTGCTGTCTTGCATAAATCCGCAAGTTCCTTAAGAGAATCCTTAGCCTCTGCCTCATCTCCCTCATTAACTGATACAAGTATTACTTTTTCTATTATTTTCTCTGTATTTACCATAAATATAGTTTAACATCTTACTCCCCTCACTACCATAGGAAAATATTTAATATTCCCACAGTATTCTACGTAGCGGGATAGCTGCCCACCCCTGCTACTGTCCCCTGCCCCGCCATGGGGGATATCATTTGAGCAGATTTGTAGATTATCTTAATGTGATTATCTTGCATATGTAGGTGTACTTACAAAGCTTTTACAATTCGAAGGTAATGTGTGTAGAGTGCGGACATATTTGCCATTTCATAATCATACTGTCTTAACTAAGTTATGTATTATTGCTTTTGCTAATACGTTTGCTAAGCAAAATTAAAAAAGAGAGTTCTGTATTTACAGGCACCGTGGCACATTCGACATCGTGTCTCAAGTGACCACTTGCGCCGCCATCCTAGCGGCGCATGCCTTAAAATTACAGAACTCTCTTTTTATTTTGCTAAGCTCACTCCAACGCAATTAGCAATAATACATAATTAGTTTAAGACAGATGATTACTGCTTATTTGGTGTGTCCGCACTCTACATACTTTACTGATAGAATTGTAAAACATTGTAAGAACACCTACTAATAGATATGCAAGATTTCACATTTTAGATAATCTAAAATCTGTGATTGTATCCCCCATGGCGGGGCAGGGGACAGCAACAGGGATGGGCAGCAACAAAAAGCCACATACCTGTGGGCATATTAAAAAGGATTGCGTTGACACATGGCAAAAATAGTGGTATTTTAAACAGGAACTTAAATTTAATAGTTAGCTAGGGGCGCATTTGCTGAGAGGTGATTACACCGACCCTTATCACTTGAACTGGATAATACCAGCGTAAGGAAGCATTTTTCGAATCTCCTAGCATTATGTATGAAGGGAGATTTTTTTATGATTCAACACATTTCAGATTCCAAACAAAATATTAGCTTTTCAGCAAAGCAGCTGGCTTTTTGTGCTATGTCTATGGCACTCGCTTTTGTTTTATCAAACATCAAGGTTTTTAATTTTCCTACAGGTGGTTCCATTACATTGCTTTCTATGCTGGTGGCATGCCTTCCTGGATTTTGGTTTGGTCCAATAGTAGGTATTGTTACTGGGGTAGCCTATG
>CAMNPQ010000012.1 GCA_946548305.1 uncultured Pseudobutyrivibrio sp. | reverse complement strand
GAGCAGAGGACTGAAAATCCTCGTGTCGTTGGTTCGATTCCGACTCTGGGCACTTATTTTTTACCTTCAAGAAATAAATCTTGAAGGTTTTTTGCTATATGGAGGTAAAAATGAAAATTGTATTTTTAGATAGAAAATCTATTGGTGAAGATATCGATTTAACATGCTTTAATAAGTTTGGTGAAGTAGTAATATATGATTATTCCACAGTCGAGGAGGCGTCTGAAAGGACAAAAGACGCTGATGTTATAGTTCTTAATAAGGTTCCAATAAATAAAGACACTATTGGTAATGCCAATAACCTGAAGCTTGTGTGTGTGACTGCCACTGGAACAAATAATTTGGATAAAGAATACTTGAAAACCAGGAATATTGAGTGGAGAAATGTAGCAGGCTATTCCACAGAAGCTGTGGCCCAACACACATTGGCTTTAGTGCTTTATTTACAGGAGCATCTTAATTATTATGATAATTATGTCAAATCAGAAAAATATGTATGTGATAAGTTATTTACACATTTTGAAATGAGGTTTAACGAGATAGCAAACAAAAGATGGGGCATTATAGGGCTAGGAGCCATAGGAAGAAGAGTTGCAGATATCGCTAAATGTATGGGTGCAGATGTTGTATATTATTCTACCAGTGGAAAGAATAATAATGATGACTATACAAGAGTGAGTTTTGAGGAACTGCTTGAGACATCAGACATTGTATCAATTCATGCTCCATTAGATGAAAATACTATGCATCTAATTGATAAGGATGCTTTATGCAAAATGAAGAGAAGTGCCATACTTATAAATGTGGGTCGAGGACCTATTGTCGTTGAAAAAGACTTAGCTGATGCACTAAAAAATGGTGTAATTGCAGGGGCTGGTTTAGATGTTTTGGATGTAGAACCAATGTCAGAGGATAATCCTCTATTAGAGATAAAAGATAGCAATAAATTAATAATTACCCCGCATATTGCCTGGGCAGCTGTAGAGGCTAGGCAAAGATTAATGAAAATAATATATAGCCAAATTGAGGAATTTTTGGGTTAATTATATTTTGTAAGAAAGATTGTTTGTTTATCAAACAGTCTTTTTTTTATAGAAGTCATAGATAATGTATTAAAATGAAAATCAATTCCAGGTCGTATTTTTCACATTAAATGGTAAAAAAAATGATTACATAGTTGCCAAAAATAAGGGATAATGCTAAAGTAATAATGAAATATATATAATAATTTAAAATAATTTAGATTAACAAAAACTAAAAACTTATTGTAATATATAATCTTGCGGTAATAGTTGAAACGTGATACCATATTTCTACACGCATTTTGCGTGGAAAAGGAGATGTGTTATGTTCATAGGACGCAAGAATGAATTAGAACAGCTAAACGGTTTTTACGAAGGAGAACAGGCTTCGGTAGCAGTTATTTCCGGACAATTGGGTATTGGAAAAACATCTATCATCAAAGAGTTTATCTCAGACAAGACAGCCATATATTTTGAAGCATACGAAACCACAAGCAAACATCAGCTAGAAAGGCTTAGCAAATGCTTTAATTTGCCAGATGCTTCTGATGCAGATACATTTTTTAAAGAGATTACAAAAAGAGCATCCAGTGAAAAACAGCTGATTATTTTTGACCAGTATCCGAATATAGTAAAGGCAGATCCAGAGTTTGACAAAACACTCCATGATTATATTAAAAAGGAATGGAAGGATTTACCTGTTAAAATAATTTTTTGTTCTGACGCATTCATATTGGTTGATAAATATATTAAAGGCAAGAAGGCTATATGGAAAGATGATATAGCATTGGATTTAGTAGTGAAACCACTTGGGTTTTATGAATCCTGCGAATTTTTCGGAGATGCCAGCCCAAAGGAAGCGGCTTTTTTATATGGAATAACAGGTGGCATTCCTCATAATTTGTCTCGGACAGGGGCATTACTTGGAATTAGTGGATTTGAAGAATACCATATCAAACCTATTGAGGGCAAGGACAAACTAAAAGAGATTGCCACAAGACTATTATTAGATAAAAACACATATTTAGGAATTAATCCTGAGAAAGTAATGGCAACGGAGCTAAGAGAATTAGCATATTACAATTACATGCTCACGACTCTTGCAAAGGGATTAAATAGAGTAAATCAGATTTCTGCGGAAGTGGACAAGCCAAAGGATGTGGTTGTACCATATCTTAATTCACTGATGTCAATTGGCGTTTGCACAAAGGATACAGCCATTACAGAGCTTACAAACAGAAAAAAGACAAGATATTCAATTGTAAACACTAGCACTCTGTTTTGGTATAAAATGGTCGTTCCAAGCTATGATGCGTATGTGTCTAATGACATAGATGCAATCTGGGATAATGCAAAAGAATGCTTGGATGACTACATGAAGGAAGTCTTCATCAGAATCTGTGGAGAATACTTACAGGATAGAAGTGACAAGAATTTACTGCCATTTACAGTAGAAGAAATAGGAAATTGGTGGGTAAATGATGATGAAGCTGGTACTACCGATGGTTTTGATTTGGTATCGCTAGGCAAATGTGAGGGAAAATCAGCCACAATATTTGCTCAATGCTATTATAATCACGAGCCAATTGAGGTTGCACAACTAAAAGCTCTCATTGAAAAGACGAAACAGCTTCACAGACAGGGTGACGCATTTTATTTAGTTTTTGCGAATGCAGGTTTTCACGAAAATGCTATTACCATTTCGTCAGCAATTAAAAACATCATGCTTATAACTCTTGACGAAATGCGATAATATACTGGCATTGCCATGTAATTATTTAGGAGGAGAAAAATGACAAATCAAGAGCTAAGAAAAACAGCGACTGAAGTCCGCAAGGGTATCATTGAGGGTGTTCATTCAGCAAAAGCTGGACATCCAGGCGGATCACTTTCAGCAACGGAGGTATTTACATACCTTTACTTTGAGGAGATGAATATCGATCCAAAGGATCCAAAGAAGGCAGATAGAGACAGATTTGTGCTTTCTAAGGGACATACAGCACCAGGTCTTTATTCAACATTGGCACAGAGAGGATATTTTCCTGTTGAGGATTTAAAGGGTTTGCGTAGCATTGGTTCTCACCTTCAGGGACATCCATGTGTTCAGCATACACCTGGAATAGATGCATCATCTGGTTCTTTGGGACAAGGAATCTCAGTTGCAGTAGGAATGGCTCTTTCAGCAAAGCTTTCTAATGAGAGCTATAGAGTATACACACTTCTTGGAGATGGTGAAATTCAGGAAGGTCAGGTTTGGGAGGCTGCCATGTTTGCTGGCGCAAAGAAGCTTGATAACCTTTGCGTAATCGTTGACAATAATGGTCTTCAGATTGATGGACCAGTTGACGTTGTAAACACACCATATCCAATTCCAGACAAGTTTAAGGCATTCAATTTCCATGTAGTTGAAGTGGCTGATGGAAATGATTTTGACCAGTTACGAGCTGCTTTTAAAGAGGCAAGAGAAACAAAGGGTATGCCTACTGCCATCGTTATGAAGACAGTTAAGGGCAAGGGCGTATCATTCATGGAAAATCAGGTTGGATGGCATGGAAAAGCTCCTAATGATGAAGAGTATGCTATCGCAATGGAAGAATTAGAGAAAGCAGGTGAGTAAGGATGGCAGATGTAAAGAAAATCGCAACTCGTGAGAGCTACGGTAACGCTTTAGTTGCTCTCGGAGAGAAATATGATAATGTAGTAGTTCTTGATGCAGACCTTGCAGAGGCTACAAAGACAGGTATATTTAAAAAAGCTTTCCCAGAACGCCACATTGACTGTGGTATTGCAGAATCAAACATGGTTGGTATTGCAGCTGGTATTGCAAGTACAGGAAAGGTTCCATTTTGCTCATCATTTGCAATGTTTGCAGCAGGACGTGCTTTTGAGCAGGTTCGCAACTCAGTAGGTTATCCACATCTTAATGTAAAAATTGGTGCTACACATGCAGGTATTTCAGTAGGTGAGGATGGTGCTTCTCATCAGTGCAACGAGGATATCGCTCTTATGCGCACTATCCCTGGCATGACAATTATCAACCCATCTGATGATGTGGAGGCAAAGGCAGCAGTAGAGGCTGCTTACAAGATGGACGGTCCTGTATATCTTCGCTTTGGACGTCTTGCAGTACCTGTAATCAACGATAGACCAGACTACAAGTTTGAGATTGGCAAAGGTGTAGTTCTCAAAGAGGGCAAAGACCTTACAATCATCGCTACAGGTCTCGAAGTTAATGAATCACTTGAAGCAGCTAAGAAGCTGGCAGAGGATGGAATAGATGCAGAGGTTATCAATATCCACACAATCAAGCCTATCGATGCAGACCTTATCGTAAAGAGCGCATCAAAGACAGGCAAGGTTGTGACAGTAGAAGAGCATTCAATCATTGGAGGTCTTGGTGGAGCTGTTGCTGAGGTGCTTTCAGAGCAGTGCCCAACAAAGATGCTTCGCATTGGTGTCCGCGATACCTTCGGAGAGTCCGGCCCAGCTGTAAAGCTTCTCGAAAAATACGAATTAGATGCCGCTGGTATCTACAAGCAAATCAAAGCCTTCGTATAGCCACAGTCCGCTGGTTACGGATACAACAAAATCCGCCTGTCACGGCTAGTCCGCTGGTTACGGCGTCAATCTACTCCGCCAGTTACGCTCTCAAGCCTTGGTGAACTCCGCTCGACAGCACGTCTCGCTAAAGTTTCACCAAGAGCTTTATAGCTACTGGCTCATTAAAAAAGCCCTACTCTTCAACGAGTAGGGTTTTGTCGTGTTTATGATATTTAAGTGAGCTGGTAGGAGACAAGCTCTTTGGTTTCTCAAGCGAAGCATTCTAAGCTGAGCGGAGAAACTCTAAGGCTTGACGCCGTAACCAGCGGAGTAGCCGTAACCTGCGGACCACGGGCTACGATTTATACGAATTTGTAAATTGTGGTTGAGTGAGCCTTTTGGCCAGCTTTTGCGATAGGCTGCTCAAATGTAGGTACGTTGATGGCATTTGGGAAGTACTGAGACTCAAAGCAAACACCATGACGCTTGTCGTAGGTACATCCTCCTTTGCCGATGTGTGTTGTGTCCAGGTAATTTCCAGCATAGAGCTGCATTCCAGGTAAGTCTGTGTAAACTTCCATCTTTCTGCCGCTCTTAGGGTCTTCAAGTGTACAACATGGTTTGTCCAAAGAAGGGTTGTTTAAGCAGTAATTGTGGTCAAATCCACCTGCCCAGTTCAGCTGATCGTAATCAACCTCTGTGTCCTTAGAAAGAGCCTTTGGAGTAGTGAAGTCCATTGGAGTACCCTTGACTTCGCGACATTCCCCATGTGGGATGGATTCTTCATCAGTATGGGTATATCTGTCAGCATCAATCCAGACAATGTGGTCCATAACAGAGCCAGTGTCGTGTCCATTTAAATTGAAATAAGAGTGATTGGTTGGGTTGAATATTGTATCAACATCTGAAATGCCAGAATAATCAAGGCGAATAGAATTGTCATCCCCAAGTGTATAGGTAATTGTTATATCCATTTCTCCAGGGAATCCACACTCTCCATCTGCTTTGTGGCAGGTAAATGTGATATGTGAATCATCAACAGACTCTACATCCCAGATGCGCTTATGCATTGGATTGAATCCAGAGTGGAGATTATTTTTTCCATCATTTGCATCTAAAGTGTATTCTTTTCCATTAAGAGTGAATTTGCTATCTCCGATACGATTACCATTTGGACATATGCAGCATCCGAAGCCTGGACCATTTACAAAATAATCTTCGATTTTGTCATAGCCTAAAACCACGTCTGTAAGGATTCCTTCAGAATCTGGTACCCATAATTCCAGTAAATTGCAGCCATAGTTCATAATTTTAGCCTGCATACCATTTTTGTTGATAAGTGTGTATGCAACCATGTCTTCGCCATTTTTGGTAACGCCAACTTTTTCTTTTTCCACGGTATAAACCTCCCTATAATATTATTTAAAACGCTAATATCATAATAATTGTAGGAATGTTCAAATACAAGCTAAACAAAATAACATAACAAAATTTAAAGCTAAAAATGTCAAAGAAATGACATTATGGTACTATATAGATAATACACAAATGGGGGTAGACAATAGATGAAAAAAGGGGATAAGAGAATCCTCAGGTTAATAAAGATTCAAATTGTTTTATTACTCATATTGATAGCAGCTGTTACTTTTTATTATGTGAGTGGATACGCAGAACAAATCTCTGGACTTAAATCAGAGGCTAATTCTATTGTAAGAAAATCTACGACTGGAACATTCAGGCAAATAGAAACAAGTGAGGTTTATGATATAAATGGTGAGATTATTTCTGTTTTAAAGGGTGAAAAGGACGTTTATTACATCACATATGATGAAATACCTGATGATGCAGTAAAGGCTTTAGTATCCATAGAAGATAAAAAGTTTTTTGAGCATAATGGAATAGATTATAAGGGAATACTTAGAGCTCTCATTTCATTGATTAGGGATAAAGAGATTACCCAGGGAGGTAGTACCATAACCCAGCAACTGGCAAGAACCATGTTTTTAAGTAGCGAGAAAACCTGGCAAAGAAAGGTGGAGGAGATATACATAGCCTCAGAGCTGGAAAAAAAATATTCTAAGGAGCAGATATTAGAGTTTTATCTAAATAATGTGTATTTTGCAAATGGCTATTATGGCTTGGAGGCTGCGGCAAAGGGCTATTTTAGTAAGGATGTCTCTGAACTGGATTTGTCCCAGATATGTTTTTTGCTGGCTATACCAAACAGTCCTACATATTACGACCCAGTAATGAATCATGAAAACACAATAAGTAGACGAAATCTTATACTTCAGGCAATGAAAAATGATAAAGTGATTACCGATGGGGAGTATGAGACAGCAGTAAATGAAAATATAGAGCTTAGTCGCCCTGATAAGGTGAAAAATAATTATGTGGAAACCTACGTGTATTACTGTGCCACCAGGGCTTTGATGGAAGTAAAAGGCTTTGAATTTAAGACGGTTTTTGCAGATGATGAGGAGGAAGAACAATACAATAGGGCTTATGAAGAAGCATATAATGAGGCAAACAAAGGTCTTTTTACAGCGGGCTACAGGATATACACTTCTATAAATATGGACATGCAGCAGCAGCTACAGGATGCCATAGATACCAATTTGCAGGAATTTACAGAAGTAAATGATGAGGGAATATATGCCTTGCAATCGGCTGGAGTGTGCATAGACAATGCAACAGGTATGGTAAATGCCATTGTAGGGGGCAGAAGCCAGGAAATAACAGGCTACACTTTAAATCGAGCTTTTCAAAGCTTTAGACAGCCAGGCAGCTCCATAAAACCGCTGATTGTATATACGCCTGCCATAGAGTTAGGATATACTCCAGACACCATTGTCATAGATGAAAAACAGGAGGATGGACCAGAAAATGCCACTGGAACTTATGATGGAGAGATAACTTTAAGGGAGGCAGTTGCTGCCTCTAAGAACACAATAGCGTGGCAATTATATTCAGAAATCACACCAAATGTGGGAATAAAATACCTTTTAGATTTGGGCTTTAGCCATATTGAGGATGACGACTATGGAATGGCTGCATGCCTAGGAGGATTGACTATCGGAGTGAGTCCACTTGAAATGGCAAAGGGGTATGCCACAATCTGTAATGATGGATATACAAGAAATCCTAGTTGTGTTATGAGAATAACTGATTCAAAGGGAAATGATATATATGAATATATTCCCGAGGAAATTGAAGTTTATGAAGAAAATGCTGCACGAACCATGACAGATATGCTACAATCAGTATTGTCTGACGGAACGGCAAGGGGTGTAGACTTAGGTGATATGCCCGCCGCAGGAAAAACAGGTACCACAAACAGCAACAGGGATGGATGGTTTGTGGGCTATACAAAATACTACACAACAAGCATTTGGGTTGGCTATGATCAGCCAAAAAAAGTGCCTGGGCTTACAGGTTCCTCATATCCAGCATCCATCTGGCAGGATTTTATGAACAGAGTTCATGAGGGCTTGATACCAGCTGAATTTAAAAAGCCTATCGAATATATAGGAACACAGGAACAGCAGGAAGACCCGGAAGAATTGATTGAGGACAAGGAATCGGTGGAGGAGCCAGAGGAGGTTCCAGAAGAAAGCGTAGAAGCACCAGAGGAAAATCAGGAGACCTATCAGGTGATAACCCAGACCTTTGACGGTACAGAGATACCAGAAGGGTCAATACCTGAGAATGCAACAGATGTACAGATAACTACCACTACAGAACCGGTGGTTGAAGAATAGATATATGGAGGATTTTATTAAAATGGCAAAGTATGGATTTGGACTTGATTTGGGAGGCACAACATGTAAATGCGGTCTGTTTTCTACAGAAGGAGACTTAATTGACAAGTGGGAAGTGCCTACGGATACTTCCAACGGAGGGGTAAACATCCTGAAGAACTTGGCACAGACTGTTGTAAAAAAGATGGAAGAAAAGGATTTAACATCAGATGATATCTGGGGTGTAGGTATTGGAATCCCAGGACCTGTATCAGCTGATGGCGTGGTAAATCGCTGTGTAAACTTAGGCTGGGGCGTATTTAATGTAGAAAAAGAATTTTCTGAGCTTTTAGGTGGAATAAAGGTAAAGGCTGGAAATGACGCAAACGTAGCAGCTCTTGGGGAAGCATGGATGGGTGCTGCAAAAGAATATTCCAGCTCAGTCATGGTTACTCTAGGCACAGGCGTAGGTGGCGGTGTTATTATCAATGATGATATAATCAGTGGCGCACATGGTGCAGCAGGGGAAATAGGACATATCAGAGTAAATTATACAGAGGAAAATGCTTGTGGATGTGGTAATCACGGATGTTTGGAGCAGTATTGTTCGGCAACAGGCATTGCACGTCTTGCAAGGATTCGTCTTGCCCAGAATGATGATGCTAGTACACTTAGAAACGTAGAGACCCTTGATGCAAAGGCAGTATTTGATGAGGCAAAGAAGGGTGACACAGTTGCCAAGGAAGTTGCAAAGAGAGCATGTGAGTACCTGGCACAGGGATTGCAGGTTATTTCTTGTGTGGCAAACCCGGAAGCTTTTGTTATCGGTGGCGGTGTTTCAAAGGCTGGACAGTATTTAATAGATGAAGTTGAATACAGATTCAACCAGATTGCATTCCACGGTTGCCGCAATACAAAGATTATTCTTGCAACACTTGGAAATGATGCTGGTATCTATGGAGCAATGAAGCTTATACTGTAATAAAAACGCACCACCTACCCATTGGGTAAAGTGGTGCGTGTAATTGCTTATCGGGGTGTGGCTCAGTTGGTAGAGCACCGCGTTCGGGACGCGGGGGTCGTGGGTTCGAATCCCGTCACTCCGATTATTTTCTTATACTGTTATAACCGTTCTCTATCAGCTCTCCTGCTGTTTCATTGAGAACTTCAAAATCTGTTTTCTTTCCCTCGTTCAACCAATCCTTATAAATAGCTGTTATTGCTTTTGTGTATGAACGCACAATATCAGGATATGGTGTTTTTGAGAAGAACTGTGAAAATACATCACTATCTAAAACCAGAGAAGTAACGTCATTGTAGAAAAATTCATAGTGAGGATCACACATCAGCTTTTTCTGAACCTTTGAACATGATTCCAAGTATTTATAGAAACACCTGATACAACCTGATAAATCCAGATTTTTAGCATAGACCCCAATATTCTGAAGAATATCAGCAGCCATCTCCTCTTCGATTTCTTTTACAAGGTCTTCTAACGAAGCATAATGTAAATAAAATGTCTTTCTGTTAATACCGGCTTTTTCTGTCAAATCTGTTATAGAGATTTCATTGTAATTACGAACTAGAACAAGGTCATTAAAAGCCTTTCTGACCGCAGTAAGAGTTCTTCTTACTCTTAAATCTTTACTTCTTTCTCTCATTGCATAACTCCTTTTTATACTCACCCTTAGTTAAGATAACTCTTTGTCTACTATACCACGGAAAAAGCTCCTCGTGGAATTTTTAATAGTTTTTTAATAAATTGTTTGTTGATTGAACACAAATTAGGGTGTATAATTGCAAATAGTTCGAAACCGAACAGTACGGATTCGAACAGTTCGAAGGCGGAAATTATTCTTAGACAAGAGGAAAGGAGATAGATGAATACTAAGGAATTTGACAGCAGAACCCATGTGGGATTTTTATGTGACTGCATTGGCAGAGAGGTAAAAAATGCCATTAGACGAGGTGCAGTTGAAAAGGATTCCAATTTATGCTCTGGGAAACATGGGTGGATAATAGGTTATTTTGTCAGACAGACAGAGCCGATTTTCCAAAAAGATTTAGAGCAGGTATTTCATTTTCCTAAATCCACACTGGCAGATATTATTCAGCTGCTAGAAAAAGACGGTCTGATTACAAAAGTACCTGTGGATGGGGATGGCAGAAAAAAACAGATAGTTGTTACAGAAAAGGGCATTAAATTTAATCAGGAAACAGAGGCTCAAATCGTGGAGGTAGAGGATTATATTACAAAAGATATCTCCGATGAGGAAATAGATTTGGTGGTAAAGGTTCTTGATAAAATGCAGAAAAATGCCAGAGAGTACAAATCGTACATTAAGCTGAAAAAGGAGGACTAGAATTGGTAAAGAGAATTCTACAGGAAATAAAAGAATACAAGCTTTCAGCAATTCTTACCCCTGTGTTTATGATACTTGAGGTGGCTATGGAAATGGTTATTCCACTCCTCATTGCAGACCTGGTAGACAAGGGAGTAGAGGCTGGAAACCTTAGCGAAATTTACCGCATAGGTGGCTATATGCTTATATGTGCAGTAATAGGATTGTTTGGAGGTATCATGGGTGGTGTGCTTGGTTCAAAGGCATCAGCAGGACTTGCAAAGAATCTGAGAAAGAAAATGTTTGAAAACATACAGACCTATTCTTTTGAAAACATAGATAAATTTTCAACAGCAGGTCTTGTAACACGTCTTACAACAGATGTTACAAATGTGCAGAATTCATTCATAATGATACTTCGAATGGGATTTAGAGCACCAGTGACAGTAATTGTGGCAATGGTGCTTTCATTTAAAATCAATGCAAGACTGGCATCTAATTTTTTGATTGCCATGGTTATTATCCTAGGCTTTATGACATTTGTGCTTGTTAAGACCAAATCCTTATTTGAAATACTCATGAAAAAATATGATGATTTGAACGCATCAGTTCAGGAAAATGTCACAGGCATCAGAGTAGTAAAAGCATATGTGCGTGAAGCTTATGAAAAGACAAAATTCATAAACGGAAGCGAGGGCATATACAAAGCAGCCACAACAGCAGAAAAAATGATTGCCTTCACCATGCCAGTGATGAACATGGTTGTCTATGTGTGTATCATCCTAATCAGCTGGTTTGGAGCACATTTTATCGTAGTAGATAAGACACTTACCACAGGAGAGCTGGTTTCATTGTTCTCATATTGCATGAACATCCTAATGTCTTTGATGTTCTTTGCCATGATTTTCATCATGATTACAATGTCTGTAGCAAGTGTGCGTCGTATATATGAGGTGCTAGAGGAAAAGACAACCATTACAAATGGTGACAATCCAATTTATGAAGTGGCAGATGGTTCTATACAGTTCAAGGATGTAGTCTTTGGATATAACAAGACAGCAGAACGACCAGTGCTTGACCACATATCACTGGAAATAAAATCCGGCGAGACAATCGGTATATTAGGTGGAACAGGTTCTGCAAAATCCACATTGGTGTCTATGATATCACGTCTTTATGATGTAGATGAGGGAGAGGTGATTGTAGGTGGACACAATGTAAAGGATTATGATGTGGAAACTATCAGAAACCAGGTATCTGTGGTGCTTCAGAACAATGTGCTGTTCTCTGGAACTATAAAAGAAAACCTTAGATGGGGAGATAAAAATGCCTCAGATGAGGAGGTTAAGCGCGCAGCAAAGCTAGCCTGTGCAGATGAATTTATAGAGAAATTTCCACAGGGCTATGATACTTATATCGAGCAAGGCGGCACAAATGTGTCTGGTGGACAGCGACAAAGACTGTGCATTGCCAGAGCATTATTGAAAAAGCCAAAGATTTTGATTTTAGATGACTCTACATCTGCTGTGGATACAGCAACAGATGCAAGCATCAGACGTGCTTTTAGAGAAGAAATCCCTAACACTACAAAGCTCATTATCGCACAGCGTATATCCTCAGTAATGGATGCTGATAGAATCATTGTCATGGATGATGGCAAAGTAAATGATTTTGGCACTCATGATGAGCTTATCGCTAGAAATGAAATATATAAAGAAATATTTGAGCAGCAGACAGGAGCTGGAAACGGTGACTTCGATAAACCTGTGGAAGGAGGCGAGAACTAATGGCTAGAGGACCACAACCGGGATCAGTACCAAAACTGACCAAAGAACAGAAGGCAGCCAGACGTGGAGTTCTTGGCCGACTTGTGAAATATGTAGGGGGCAGATACCCAATACATTTAGTTGCTGTATTAATCTGCATATTCCTATCGGTTATCTGCAATGCCAAGGGTACAGCATTTATGCAGGAGCTGATAGACTCATACATTATACCAATGCTAGAAAGTGGAAGTAAGGATTTTACGCCCCTTGCAGCAGCTATAGGACAGCTCATTGTATATTATGCAGTGGGTATTGTGGCTACATTTTCCTACAACTGGATTATGATTTTCGTGGCTCAGGGCTCTCTCAGAGACCTTCGAAATGAGATGTTTGAGAAAATGGAGGACTTACCAATCCGTTATTTTGACACTCATGCCCATGGTGATATCATGTCAATGTATACTAATGATATTGATACACTTAGACAGATGATTTCCCAGAGTTTCCCACAGATGTTTAACAGTGCAATCACTATTGTGACTGTATTTGTATACATGTTGATGCTGTCACCAGCTCTAACAGGCGTCACTATTGCTATGATTATCGTGATTACCCTTGCAACAAAATATCTGGCAGGAACATCCGGTAAATATTTCCGCAAGCAGCAGCAGGCTCTTGGTGCAGTAAACGGCAATATCGAAGAGATTATGAACGGGCAGAAGGTGGTAAAGGTATTTTGCCATGAAGAAGAGGTAATGGAAAAGTTCAACGAATTGAACGAAGGCCTTTATGAAAATGCCTACAGGGCAAACCGCCTTGCAAATGTGTTAGGACCAGTAAATGCTCAGCTTGGAAATGTAAATTATGTGCTTTGTGCAGTGGTGGGCGGAACACTTGCCTTAAACGGTTGGACAGGCCTCACACTTGGAGCACTTGTTTCATTCCTTCAGTTTACACGTTCATTTATCATGCCTATCATGCAGGTGTCACAGCAGTTCCAGTCAATCGTGCTTGCCATGGCAGGTGCAGAGCGAGTATTTACTCTCATAGATGAAGAGCCAGAGGCAGACGATGGATATGTAATGCTTGTAAATGCAAAAGAGATAAATGGCGAGATTGTAGAGTGTGAAGAGCGTACAGGAATGTGGGCTTGGAAACATTATCATAAGGCTGATGGCACCACTACTTATGTGAAGCTCACAGGAGATATTGTGTTTGATGATGTGGATTTTGCATATAATCCAGATAAGACGGTGCTTCACAACATAAAGCTTTTTGCTACACCAGGTCAGAAGATAGCATTTGTAGGTGCAACTGGTGCAGGAAAGACCACTATCACAAACCTTATCAATAGATTTTATGACATAGCTGATGGAAAAATCCGCTATGATGGAATCAATATAAACAAGATTAAAAAGGCTGATTTGCGCCGCTCTTTAGGTATAGTGCTTCAGGACACCCACCTGTTTACTGGCACAATAGCTGATAACATCCGTTATGGAAAACTGGATGCCACTGATGAAGAGGTAATTGCAGCAGCAAAGCTGGCAAATGCAGATAGCTTTATAAGAAGACTGCCAAAGGGATATGACACGGTAATAAAAGGTGACGGTGGAAACCTTTCCCAGGGACAAAGACAGCTGCTTGCTATAGCCCGTGCAGCCATTGCAGACCCACCAGTGCTTATTCTGGACGAGGCTACTTCATCTATCGATACCCGTACAGAAAAAATCGTACAGGATGGTATGGACAAGCTGATGCATGGACGTACTACATTTGTTATAGCTCATAGACTTTCTACCATTAGGAATTCGGATTGTATCATGGTTCTTGACCAGGGAAGAATCATAGAGCGTGGTAATCATGAGGAGCTTATCAGAGAGGGTGGTAAATATTACCAGCTCTACACTGGAAAAATACAGAATGCATAAAGCTTAGGCAGATATGGAACGTGGTTGATAATACATTCAACCACGTTCTTTTTGTGAAATGGGTTAATAAATAACAGGTTTTGTGGTAAAATAAAAACAATCGTAAGTGGGAATTTTTAGGGGAATGGTTATAAAAATATGGAGATTAGACCGATAAATAAGGAGAGAATAATGTCCACAGAAGAAAAAATAGCTAGTATTTCAGCTTCTTTTGCCATGGAGGATATGATTCTGACCAGGCAGGAAAAGGAGCGGGGCAGAATGATTCTTACAAATGAGGTTGATGTGGAAGATGTAGTCCGCGAGATTACATCAAGGTATGTTTCAGTAGGATAAGCCTATGATGGATGAATATTACCGTTATGAGTACGAAGATAACGGTCAGTACTGTTATCCTCACACTCACATTCTAAAAAACAAACTGGATATACACGATAAGGAGCAGCTGTTTAAAGCAGAACAGGAGCTTAGTTCAGCACGGTATTTTGAGGTTATAAAACGACCTATTCCAGGGGATTTTTCTTTAAAGCATTTACAGGCGATTCATAAATATCTGTTTCAGGATATATACGACTGGGCGGGAGAAATACGCACAGTTGACATTTCTAAGGGCACTATTTTTTGCCTTACACAATTCATAGAAATCGAATTTAAAAGGGTTCAGGAGTGGATAATTCTTAATAATTATTTGCTGGATATAGACGACAAGGAAACTATGTCCAAAAGGCTGGCATATTTGATTGGTGAGATAAATATGATTCATCCATTTAGAGAAGGAAATGGCAGGGCTCAGAGGGTATTTATCGAGTATATATGCAAAAACAGCCGTCATTTCGACATTGATTTTTCTAAGACAACCAAAAACGATATGATTCTCGCCAGCAAGGAAAGCTCTGTGCTAAATTATGAGCCATTTGAAGAGCTTTTGTTAAAGTGTCTAGTGGATATGTAGCAAATGTCTTTCTTTAATAGTTATTTCACAGTTATTTCATAAATTAAATTCAAATAGTCTATAAAATTAATAATAGGAAATTCCGATATGGAAAATGTAGTGGAATATCCATGTCTATTTTTTGTACGACTTTTTAGGAAAAATAGAGCTTGGTATGCCAAAGATTACTGTTTTTCTGATGAAAAACAAAATTCTTTAGAAAGATGTTAGAAAAGGATTTCTAGCAATGGGGAATTGGCGTATGAACAACAGGATGAATTTCTTCAAAAGACTGACAGCGTTATTGCTTGCTATGCTGCTTTTCACAACCATGATGGGGGATGATTTTTTCTCTCTGGCGGATGAAGAAATAGCAGTAGAATCTGTAGAAAGTGAACCAGCTCAGGCTGCACCTGAATCAGGTGGGGCTAGCGAAGCTGTGGCTACAGAGGCTGCACCAGTGGAGACAGCTCCAGCTGAAACAGCTTCTGCAGATGCAGCAGTGCCAACAGAGACACCAGCAGCAGAAACCCCTGCGACTACAGTAGAAGGTAATGTGCCAGCAGAAGGTGCAGTAAGTGATGTGCCAGCTACAGAAGGAGCTGCCACAACTACTGATGGACAAACCACTGTAGATACTCCAGCTGATACCCCTGCAGACACACCAACCACTGAGCCTGGTGAAGGATCGACAGGAGAAAATACAAATCCTACAGAAACAGAAACTCAGTCCCCAGAGGATTCTGTAAGTGAAAATAATGCCAATGACCCAGCAAATCCTGAAGTAATAGATAGCGAAACAGAAAAAGCCACAACAGAAGAAGTAACAGAGGAAAAGACAACAGAAGAAAAAACAGAAGAGGAGCTTACAGAAGAAGAGCTTTTAGAGAAAGAGAAATTAGAAAAAGAACAGTTAGAAAAAGAACTTTTAGAGAAGGAGCTTGAGGAAAAGAAAAAAACAGAAGAAGAGTTAGGGGGCATTGAAGATTTAGAGGAAGAAAAAGATAAAGATGAAGATTGTGACCACGAGTGGGGCTATCAATCAAATGGAGATGGCTCTCATACGGTTACATGCGAATTATGTGGTGAAACATATGACGAAGAATGTACGTATGATGCTTATGGTAAGTGTATATACTGTGATGATGAAAAAGAAGAAGAGGGATATCTTCTAGTTCTCACCAGAATAAATAAAGTAGTAGATGGTGTAAATATTACCGTTAAAGGAATGTTGCCAGAGGGAGCTAGTGTTGAGATTTCTTCTGTCAGCACAGAAGTAGCCGAAAATATTTTACAGGATGCTGGTGAAGGTGAATATAATATTTTTAAAGCATTTGATATCACCATATATGACAGTGAAGGAAACGTATATCAACCACAGACTGACGGTGAGACTGTGGAAATAAAGGTAACAGGTGTTTCTGAGTTAAACGATGTAGCAGATGAAAATGTAGAGGTACTGCGTGTAGAACATGACAATCAATCCGTAACGAATTTGAATGCAGATGTAAATGGTACTGAGGTACAGTTTGAGTCTGAGCATTTTTCATACATTTTGATAGGAGAAAAATTAAGTGACGCAGAAGAAGTAACAGGAATAAGTATAGAACCTGATGAAACGGTAGCATTTACAGGCACATATACAGGAACAAATTACGGTCGTATTAACACAGCATCTATTCAAGTGTATTTGTATGAAGGGGATGAATTTTCATGTGATGTTACTGTTAGAAAGAATTTAACAAATTTGACGACACCACTTTCTGGAAATGAAGTAGCAACAGATCATACCCAGACATACACAGCAACTGAAACAGGATGGCATACAGTTTCAGCTACTATTGATGTGGATGAAAGGGCTTGGATGGCTTATAATGCATCATACGCTGTGATATTTAGTAATTTTAATGACACAATTTTATTGAAAGAAGGAAGTAGTACTCTTTATGTAAATGGAGCTGAGAATTCTGATGGAGCATATTTTTACTATACTACAGAAACAAACTCAGACCCATATACAATTACACAGATAGACGTTTCTTCAAGCAGTGGAAAGACAATTATAAATAACACTGTATATTATGAAGTGAATGAAGAAGATACACTTGTCGGTACAGCAAAGGATTCTTCGGGAAATAGCTATGATGTAGATATTACATGGGCTTTGAGTAGTTCTGATGATGGAACGCAGGTAACCATTTCCTCAGAAGGGGCTCTAGTGGCTAATAGTCCAGGAAAGGCTATAGTAACAGCATCTTATGGCAGTGTGACAGCGGAAGTCACAATCTATGTGTACAAGATATTGTTAAACGGAAGTGAATCATTTTCTGCTACATATACTGGAAATGAGATTAATCCAACAATAACTTTAAAAGATGCAGATTCCACAATATCAGAGGGCAGTGCTACATTTAGTGTGGCTTATTCTGATAATACAGATGTGGGAACGGCTACAGCTACAATTATCGAAGTAAATAATAAATATTCATTTACAAAAACTTATACTATTACAAATAGAAGTATAACCGAGTTTACATTTCCAACAGAGTCAGATAATTATACAATAAGTGACGGCACTGTGGAAGGCGTAACAGGCATCACAGGTCCGGATGGGGTAAGCATACCAGAGCTTGGCACAGGATTTACAATAACATTGGCAAAGCAAGGGACTACTTCGGCTGGAATAAGTTATGATGCCACAATAACAGGTATAGGAAACTATACAGGAACAACAACTGTAGAAGGAATTATCTACAGTTCTGATTTGGTGCTTGAAAATTATATAGAAATCGATTGGAGAAGTACACCAGATAAAACATATACTGGCAGTGCAATAGAGTTTAGTCTGTCGAATTTTGTTATCACTGAAAAAAGTAGTGGTAATACAATAGAGTCTGATGATTTTAATTTAGCAATGACATATAGTGATAATACAGACGCAGGAACAGGAATAGTGTCATTTTATGACAGTACAGGTACATATAGCGGCACAATAGAACTAACATTTACTATTGAAGCAGCTGATTTACAGGAAGGCGATTTTAGTTATACATGGGAAGATAGCCAAAACACCTTTACATATACAGGCTCTGAAATAGAACCAGGAGATAAGCTAACTTTGACATATTTGGGTTCAGAAATGTCAGAGACAAAGACTCTTGCAGCTGATACAGATTATGAACTTAGTTATTCAAACAATAAAAATGTGGGTAATAGCACAGCCGTTATTACTGTAACTGGTAAAGGAAATTATACTGGAACGCAGACTATAACTTTCAGTATAGAGGGCGATTTGTCTACTCAGGCTATTATATATTTGGATGGAAATAGAGCCTATTCAGGAAACAGCTATGTTTCAGGAATGTCAGAGACTTATACAGGACTTGAAATAAAGCCTTCAATTGTGAAAGTGTATCTGCCTGGTAGGGGCTATCTAACACAGACTACTGAGTTTACATACGATATAGTAGATGCTGACGGAGAGGATGACTGCATAAATGCAGGCACAAAGACTGTTGTTATAACAGGTGTAGGAACACTTTTGGCAGGCAAGACAATAGATGCTACATATGAAATTACCAGTCGTAGTATTACAAGTGGAAAGATAAGTTTTGCTCTTACAGAAGAAGTCAAAACAAAAGGAAAGACCTATACTGGAAGTGCAGTATCATTGGAATCGGGAGATTATACATTTACATTTAATAATGGTACTTCGACTGTTTCATTAGTGCAGGATACAGATTATACAATAAGTTGTGCAAACAACACTGATGTAACCACATCAGCAACTTATACTATTACAGGAATAGGCAATTTCAAAGACACTAAAAGTGGAACATATACGATAAGTGCGGCAGATATTTCTACAGCTACTGTAAAATTTGAGGATGCAGATTCAAGCGGAAATCTTTCAGTACCATACACAGGTAAAGCAAAAGAGCCTACAGTGAAGGTTACATTAAATAGTATGGATATGACTGGAAATTTTGATGTGACTTACAACAATAACATTTCCGTTGGTACAGCCACAGCCACAGTGACGCCAAAAAACAATTTAGCTGGAGATGCTGTACCATTATCCTTTACAATTACATCAAAATCCTTAAAAGACACAACTATAACTATAAAAAATAATTCTATAGGTGATTTAGTTTCATCAGAGACTGATGATTCGGGAAATACTACATACTATTATTTCTGTAGTGGATATGCGCCAACTTATACTGGAGGTTCTGTTGCTCCAAAATCCAGTGATATTGTAGTTAAGGATGGTAATAGCACTTTAACTCAAGGCGCTGATAATGACTACACTATTTCTACAGCGAACAGATGGGCTGTAAGTGATTATGAAACTCATAAAGCGGCAGGAACATTGTCCTCTGCTGCTCAAGTAACTATTAAAGGTCAGAATAATTATGCTGGAAGCACAATTGTGGTGTACTATAATATAGTTCAAAGGACACTGGACAGTACCACAGCTACGATAACAGGAGCAGATGGAACTTCAAATATTGTGGCATCGTTTACTTCTAGTACTGAAGCCAATAAACCTTCTGCCTCAGAAATAATAGTTAAATATAATGGAACAACACTTACTTATGGTACAGACTTTTATATCGATTTTGAAAATTCAACGGATGAAACTGCAGCGAAAACATCTGGCGAAGGAAAAAATGCTATAGTAGTTGGTAATGGAAATTATACTGGCAGCGTGGCTTTTACATATACAATCGGTAAAAGCATAGAAAATGCGACAATTACTTTATCTAATCCATTTACAGGAGACACTTTTGAGTCAAGTGATGGGGTATTCCAAAGTGAATATGTTGGGGAAAATATTCCAGATTTAGCCATTGAAGTAGATGGTGAAGCACTTGAAACAAGTGACTATACGGTAACATCAACAACCAGCAATCAGGAGGATATATACAATTCATATAATGGACAAAATATAGTAACTGTAACTTTAACAGGTAGTGAGGGATACTACGGAAGTATAGACTATTTATATAAGATTAATCCAATAAATCTTAATATCATTACTGACAGTGATATAACAAGTGGAAAAGGCATCACAACCCTTGGCACAACACAGAGCTTTGAGTATACAAGTGAAGATAAAGATATATCAGATGCTTATGTGCTCACCTATAAAATAATAGGTGGGGATGGTTATGCAGAGGAATTGGTAAAAAATACGGACTATAGTCTAAGTACAGAAACAATTCCCGGCACTTACACACCTGATACAAGTGACACAAGTTATTCAGTAACAATTACGGCAATAACCACAGGAAAGGGAAATTTTACAGGTTCAAATACCTATGGATTTAAAGTCACAAGTGGTAGTGTAAATAGCTTGACTATAGATTATGAAGCTTCTACATCACCAAAGGTATATCTGGATGGTTCTACCTACTGGGTATACTATAATTCTGGTGCAAATATAGAGTTCGACAATATTTTAATAGTAAAAAATACAGCAAATAAAACGCTTACCCAAGGTACAGATTATGAAGTTTATTATTATACAGGGGATGAGATAGCAGATAGTGAAGCTACTACGGATGCATTGACAGCATCTGGATGCGCTGGTGCAAGTAATGTTGGAACAAGCTATGTGTATATACACGGTATAGGAAAATATGCTGGTTTTGTACATCAGGCTTTTGAAATACGAGCCATTGATATAGAAGATGACTCGGACTTTGTAGTGGAAATTTCAAAGGACTATTATTATCAGGCAGCTGTGATTAAACCTGAATATACGGTGAAATATGGTGATACAACATTGGTGAAAGATGTAGATTACACAGTTGAATATGGAACAAACACATATCCATATAAGAAAACTGATAGTGACAGCACTAACTATGTAAAAGTTACAGGAATTGGTAAGTATTCTGGAACAAAGACGGAATATTTTAATATCTTCCTAGACTTATCTGATGAAACACATGTGACAATCGAGCCAAAGAGCTATAGCTATTCACTGGAAGATACACCAGAAGTCACAATTAGCTATACTGATGGAACAACTCAGTATGCATACAATCAGACTACAGATGGAGATACAAACTATACAGTATCTAGAGCATCATCTGGCACAGGCTCTGACAGCATAATTGTTACAGGCCTTCACGATGCCACAGCAAATACAGGTTATGGCTCAAGAACAATAGATGGTATACATTTCTATGCAAAGTTATCTGATAGTAATGTATCTTTGACTCAAACAGATTTTGCGTATACAGGCACTGAAATAGACATCAGTGATTATATTTCACTCACATATGGTGGGGAAAAAGATACGGATTACACTATTACATACAATAGCAATAGGACTACAATTGGGGAAAAGACAGCCACATTAACAGCTACAGATACTTCAAGTATATACAAAGAATCTAGCAGTGTAACACTGACGTATTATATAAAATATGATTTGAGCGATGAAAATACTAACGTGGTAGTTTATGTAAATAATGTGGCTACAACAAGTGCTGATTACAATTCAAGCGGAATAACCTATATGCTAGATGTATTTTGTGGAGAAGAGGGATATGAAACATCAATTTATGGAAAAAGCTATGGTGGTACAGAAACGTATGTGACTTACAGAGACACAGGTATGACAAGTCCTGGAACACATTATATTTATGTAAATTCAAATAGTGAATGGGTTATGAATGGCCCTGCCAAAGCCACATTTACGATAAATACCGTGGATATATCAGGATATACTGCCCTAATGCAAAAATCTGATGGCACGTATGCATCTAGTGGAATAGAGTATCCGTATGCAAACGGCAATGCAATCCAGCCAGAGGTAAAAGTAACTTCTGAATCAGGAGAGGAACTGGTAAAGGGAACAGATTACACAGTGACTTACAACAACCAGTACAACGTGGGAACGGCCTATGCCACTATTACTGGCATAGGAGGATATGCATACGAGGATTCTGAGGATACATCAAAGGGCAGAATAACGATATCTTATAGCATTACACAGGTGGATTTGGCTGATGCAACAATCACTATGGATACAGCATATTATGCAGGATATAATTTACCTGTTAAGCCAGCTGCTACTGTAAAATATGGAACGAAAACACTGACAGAAGGCACAGATTATGAAATAAGTTATTCAAATAACAAAGGAGGGCTTAATTCAACAGGAACAGCTACAATTACAGCTTTGAGTGACAATTTTACAGGAAGTGTATCTGAGGATTTTGCTGTCAATAAATTGAATCTGGAAAAGAATGCTAATTTGGATATAAGTCCTGATTCAGCAGAATACACTGGAAATATAATTCCTGTTACAGTATCTGTTGAATATACAAATCCATATTATAGCAGGTATACAGACGAGGAAAAGGCAGCTGCAGGTTCAACAAGCACAGTCACTTTAATGTCTACCTATGATTATCAGTTTACTATGACTGATATGTATGGTAGTAGCGTTGATAGTGAAAATATAACTGAGATGGGAATATATAATATTCTCATTACAGGTGTAAATAACTGTGAGCAGACAGCGAAGGATATTTTTACTGTAACGACTCGTTCTATTAAATACAATTGGGAAACAACTGGTGAGATTGAAATTACAGTATCTGATGTAGACACACTTGGAGAAAAGCCAGAAATAACTATAGTTGACAATGGTGTGGCTGGAGCACCTAAAACGCTGATAGAAAATACAGATTTTGTAGTTAAACAGATTAACAACACTAAAGCAGGGGAGGGTTCAGTAGTAATATCTGGTGCTACAAATTCTAACTATACTGTAGAAAATATTACAGTGCCATTTAATTTAGGAAAGTCATTGGCTACGTTAGCCGAGAATAATAAGCTGACACTTACTGTATCGGATGAAAGCTATACATATAATGGTGTAAGTCAGATTCCTGATTTAACTATTGTGGCTGATGGAGAAACACTTACAAGCAGCGATTACACGGCAGTAGTAATTAACTCTGGGGATACTACAGAAACAGAAGATTCAATTAATGCTGCTGACAAGACAATAATTATCACTGGTAAAGGTAATTATTATGACACAGCAAGCTTTGAAGATGCGTATGTGATAAACCCTAGAGTATTGACAGGTAGAATTACATATAAGAACAGCTTTGAGTATACAGAAGGAAGCACCGAAGATATTACATTCACACTTTCTGATGATAACATGGAAAAATTGGATGGAACTGCATCCAATAAGTTGTATGGTACTTCAACTTATGCCGATTGGTACTATGAAGAGTATAATAATGCTGCTATAAAACCAGAGATTACAATAACAGATAGTGGACTTGCTGAGGGGGCTAGCACGACAGAGCTTACCACTGATGATTACACTATAGAATATGTAAATAACAATGCATATTATGATCCTACTTCAGGTACAATAGAAACAGCTCCACATGTAAAGGTGACAATAGGGGCAGCAGGGAGCAACTATTATGGCTCAGCATTGGTATTGACAGGTTACTTTATCATTGGTTCAAGCAGCCTTGAGGATAACAGCTTCACTATAAGCTTTACAAATGGAAATACAAAAGACTATACAGGATCCGCTGTGGAACCTGGGGATATAGTAGTTAAAAACTCTTCGGCTGGAACATTGACAAAGGATAAAGATTATACTGTGTACTATAGCGATACAGAGCTTACAGACACATCTACATCTAGTTTAAAAGCGGCTTCATCACCAGTGGATCCTGGTAAAGCATATGTATATGTAGAAGGAAAAGGAAGCTATAAAGGTGTAATTAGCGAATACTACAATGTCGTGGCAGATTTGGCAGATACAAACATTGTTACATTTGCTGATGATGGTACGATGACAGAGGGCATAGCAGACCAATTGAGAACAGGTTCTGCAATAGTTCCGGATTTTAGTGTTATATTATACAGAGCTGACGGTACATACATAAATCTTTCAAAGGATGTGGATTATGCTGTGTCGGTATCATCAATTGATGGTTACACAGAAAAAGGAACAGCTACGATTGAACCTTATTCTGCATACTATAAGAACAGCAATTCAGCTGATTTTAACATACTATTTGATCCTACATTGATAACAGTAACGGCTGATGCTGAAGAATATACATTCACTGGATTTGAAATAGAGCCTGAGTTTTCAACAAACAATGACGCCATTGTGGTAGACACAAGTACAATAACATATGTTAGAGAAGGCGAAACTGAGTCAACAGATGATTTGATAAATGCTGGCAAGATAACTGCCACAATTTATTGTATGTACAAGACTTCATCTGAGATAATAGACTACCCATTTGAGGTAGAGTTTACAATTGTGCCACGAGATATTAGTGAAGCCACAATGATAATGGCATCAAACCAAAGATACAATGGAAAGGCCTTAAAGCCAAGTTTTACGGCGTATATAAAAACCGAATCAAAGGTTGGGGAAAGCCAGATGTATAAGCTTACATCATCAGACTACAGTGTGGATTATGGCAATTATGTAAGTGGTACAGGCAAGGTGATACTCACTGGTACTGGTAATTTTGATGGTACAAAATCAAAGACCTATACAATTAGTTTAGGAACAGTAGTAAATCTGTCAGCTACAGCTTCAACCAGTACATCTATTACGGCATCTTGGATTGGAGATATGTATGGAGACGGAACAGAGCTAACACTACAAAAGCTAAATTCAAGTGGTTCCTATTCAACGCTTACAGTTATTAAGGTGACTGGTAATACTTATACATTCTCAGGATTGGATTCGAGCTCCAGCTATCAGGTTTTGGCGAGAAGTTATACGGATAGCGGTGTGTTTAGTAATAAGTATACTTCTGTAATCCGATCTACGGAGGTTTCATCTTCCACTGTACATGTATCCAGCTCATCCTCTGGAAGAGCCACAGTATATTGGGATGAGACGGGAGACGCTACAGTATTTTATATTTACCGCGATACTAACACTTTATCCAGAACAGATGACACTCTGGTAGCAGTAATCCCAGCTACAACCTATTCATATACAAACACAGGTCTTAGCGCAGGAACTTATTACTACTATATAGATGGATATAATATTTCAAATTCAACAAAAACACATGTGAGTCAGTCTGACTACGTATCTGTAACAGTAAATTAAGGCTGATGATAAGTCTTATATAGGCAATAATTGTAAAAAGCCCTCCACTCGTATACAATATATGGTGGAGGGCTTTCTACAATAAAAAGCTAGGAAGAATAATGTATGTCTAATAAAAGGTATGCCATAGGTGGGTTTGAATTTGATACTTTATACGAGTATAGAGCTGCCCAGGAGGATGTTAAAAAAATAGAGTGCATTAATGAGGAGCTTGATATCCAGGATCCAGAGGTTGCTTTGCGCCTATATAACGATATCCGAGACGGCATAATTACATTTAACAGCCCAATTGGAGCTCAGTACACGGAGCATGTGGCAGATATTGTGGCACACAGGTCTGCAGATTTATTGGATGACAGGGAAATAATCGAAGAGGCAGCCATAAAAGCCAAAAGCTCCAGACGCATAGGTCTGCTTTTTGTTACTGCTGCGGTA
>CAMNPQ010000011.1 GCA_946548305.1 uncultured Pseudobutyrivibrio sp. | reverse complement strand
ATGAGCTTACGCTATTTGAAGCACTTGTGCTTGCACTATCTGATGCACTTGTTGAAGCACTTGCACTATTTGATGCTGAGGTGCTTGCACTTGCACTTGCTGACTCACTGCCAGAAATACTTGTACTTGTTGACGCACTCTCACTAGCTGAAGTGCTTGTTGAGGCACTTGCGCTATTTGATGCTGAGATGCTTGCGCTTGCTGATTCACTTGCTGATGAGCTTGCACTATTTGAAGCACTGATGCTTGCACTTTCTGATGCACTTATACTTGCACTTACACTATTTGATATTGAGATGCTCTGGCTCAATGATGCACTGAGTGAAGCACTCTCACTATTTGATGCGCTTGCTGATGCTGATGCACTCTCGCTTGCTGAAGTACTTGCAGAAGCACTTGCACTATTTGAGGCACTGGTGCTTGCACTTGTTGAAGCACTTGTGCTATTTGAAGCACTGATGCTTGCGCTTACTGACTCACTTGTTGAAGCACTTACACTATTTGATGCACTAATGCTTGTGCTAAGTGATTCACTTGTTGAAGCACTTGTGCTATTTGAGGCAGAGGTACTTGCGCTTACTGACTCACTTGTTGAAGCACTTACACTATTTGAGGCAGATATGCTTGTGCTTACTGACTCACTTGTTGAAGCACTTGAGCTATTTGAAGCACTTGTGCTTGTGCTTGCTGATGCGCTCTCGTTTGCTGAAGCACTTGCACTATTTGAAGCAGAGGTACTTGCGCTTGTTGATGCACTCTCGCTTGCTGAAGCACTTGCACTATTTGAAGCAGATGTACTTGCACTAGCAGACTCATTTGCTGATGCACTTGCACTCTCTGATGCCACCTTGCTTGCGCTCTCACTTTCTGATGCAGAAAGGCTTGCGCTCACTGAAGCACTGATGCTTGCACTCATGCTTGAGCTTGTAGAAAGTGACTCACTGATAGACTGTGATCTAGATGCTGATGCGCTGGCACTTTCTGACACAGACTGGCTTCTTGACATAGATGCACTTTCTGATGCTTTTGTGCTGGCTGAAAGTGAGTCGCTTCTTGATGTAGATGCGCTCTCTGAAGCTGCTGCACTTGCTGAAAGTGAATTGCTTCTTGATGTAGATGCGCTGGTGCTCTCACTATAAAGCTGTGACACAGACTGGCTTCTTGATGTAGATGCGCTGCCTGACTCACTGAGTATTTCTGATACAGACTGACTTCTTGATGTAGATGCACTAGCTGATTCTTCATCTCTTACACTGATAGACTCAGAATGTGAAATAGACTCTGATTCTTTCTCACTTGCAGAAGAAGACTGAGAAGTAACATCACTTCTCTGAGAATGATACTCATCTTTTCCTTGATTAAATTCTTCCAATGTGAAGTATGCAATACCCTTTACACCGAAGTTTCCGTCTAATTTCTCACCTGCATAGTTCTTGTATGTATCAGAACCATCATCTGGCTTAGCAAGAAATACAGGATTATATGTTGCAGATGTAGTAGATGCTGCTGCAGATGTGTATAGCATGATAGTCCGCTGATTTACATCTTCTAATGTATCATCTGTATAAGCAGTAAGGGTGTATGTACCATCACCATTACTTACAATACTTGCTGAATCATAATAATAAGTAGTTCCACCAAGTACTAATTGTGAATAAGACTTACATTTTGGGCATGTGTATTCTTGACCAGAGCATGTATACTTTGTCTCATCAAAATACTTGGTTGTCTTTACCAGATTTAACTCATTTCCATTCTCATCAAGCAAAGAAGATACATAATACTGACCTGTAGAATAATCAAGCAGTAAAGCATCTACTGTACTGTCCGTAGTGTTTTTTGTTAAATACTGAAAACTATCATTGTGCTCACAATAATATGCTTTATACGCTCCCAAATCATAATATTTTGTACCTGTAGATGAATCTTTATATGTATTGCAGCAAGTCTTATTTACTGCCGTTAAATCACAATCTTTTGCAACTGTTGTCTCTGTAGCTGTATATGAACCATCCTCATTTAAAGTGAGTGTTGCATTTGTTCTAGCACCATCAATAAAATATACACACTCTGTATATTCTGTGCCATCATCATTTGTAACAGTCTTATATTCCCATGTAAGATAGTGACCTTGACCATTAATAATTGCTACATAACCAAGTGTCTTCTCTACTAACATGATGCTATCTACAGTGTTTGCATCATTATTCATATATCCATTAGTAGTAACGCCTGGTACTAAAGCCTCACCATATTTATCAATAGTAACATAGTCAAAAAATGCCATCTTCTCTTGACCAGTTACATCAATATATTTTACTTTTACATTGTTTGTTTCGTAGTGACTTGAATCCCACTCGCTATATACAATCTCCCCAACATAGCCTTCCTGATAAAATGCATACTGAATAAGAAGATTAGCAAGCTTATCTCCATACCCATAATAATTATTTGAATTTGATATGTGATTTAAACTTTCACCATTAGCAAGAGCCTCTGCCTGAGCTGCCTCAAGTTCAGCCTTTGCCTCTTCAATCTCCTTTAAGAGATTCTCAAGGTACTCATCCTCTAATCCTGCCTCTGAAAATGAATTAGATGTAGACTCATACTGTGATTCTGCCTCTGAAAGCGCAGTAGAAAGGCTTGCAGCCTCGTTGGAATCCTGCATTGAAGTAGATGCAGATGCGCTGAGTAAATCCGCATCCTCTGTACTTAAAGACTCTACTGTAGAATCTGAAACTGAATCAACTTCCGAATCCTCTGCTGAAAGAGAATTGCTAGTAGACTGTGACATAGAACCAATCTGCTCATCCTCAGATGTAAGGGAATCCTCTGCTGATACTGACTGAGAAGAGATTCCTGAATCTTCTGCTGAAAGAGAATCACTAGATGAAGTTGACTGTGAACCAATTTCAGAATTTTCCTGTGAATATGAAGTGCTAGCTGTCTGAGATGCCTGGTCTTCCTCCTCAAACAATGTAGACTCAGCTGTTGATGCAGATGTAGACTCTGATGCTACCTCCTCTGTCATCTGTGGCTGTTCTTCTGTAGTGCCAGCTGCCTGCTCTGCCTCTGGTGCTGCCATTGCTGATAGTGTTGCTGTCTCTTCTGCAGGAGCTTCTGCTGTTACCTCAGCAGCTGCTTCTTCTGTGGCAGCTGGTGTCTCTGTAGCTGGTGCCTCTGCTGGTGCTTCTGCTGGTGCCTCTGCTGGTGCTGCTACCTCCTGTGTAACTTCCTGCGCCTGTTCCTGAACCTGTAATTCTACAACTCCATCATTATTAGCAACAGATGCCTCTTCTTCACCAAGCTCTGCTGCATATGCTAAATTTGCATCACCAAGCATAGATGCGCCACCAACTGTAGCTCCAGTGATTGCAACTCCTTTTAATAAGCTTTGTACCCTCTTTTTTGACATTTCCAGAACTCCTTTAATATAAAAACATTACATAAAATTAGTCATTCTTCTTTGCAATGTTATTCTATCACCTGTAAATCAAAAATAAATAGGTTTTCGTAACCATTCTTGCCAAAAGCTGAACGTTTTTGCCAATTTGTGATTATTAAACTCTATTTTGTCGATACAGTTTCCTGTAATACGCCATGCAAGGTGAACCTCATCCCAGTAGTAGAGCAGGTTGAAAGGGTTACAATTTTATCAGAGGAACTTACAGATATTGATTCAGTTTCCATATTGATATAGGAATTTTGAAGTAATTTTGCAATATATTCCCCAAACTCTTTTGAATCAGAATAAGGTACTGCATACACCCAAGAGGCTGCCTCTGTATCAAAATATGAAAAAATCTCAAAGCGCATTTTTTCTTCAGGCGTTATAATTTGAAAATATCTATGATTATCATAATATTCTACATCAGATTTGTAGAATTTTAGTGTTCCAAACATGGATAAATTGCGCATATTGTGTCCATAAATTATGTTGTGGCTATCTGAAAAATCCGGAAGGTTATACCCCTCCAAAAATATAGAGCCTGCTGTTGCATGTTTTCCATCTATAGAAGTCCTTAAATATGCTTCATCATCTCCCGAGTACATTATTGGGTAACTAATATCTGTTCCTTCTACATATATCCATCCAATCACATCTGGATTGATTTGTAATAATGAATCAAAATCCACATCCATCATCTTATCCCATGGCACTTCCTCGCTAGATTCAGTGGCAGTTTTAACATATGCTTCATCCAAAGCTGCATACAAATTGTCTGTCTTTTGATAACCCATAAAAATATATAAGTAGCCACCTAATGCGCCAAATATAATGACAAGTCCCAACACTAGAATAGCTTTAGGATTTATCCTTTGCCCCCGTTGTTTGTCACCTTCAGACTTTTCAGCTTTTTTGTCACCTATATTTGATAAAATCACTCCACATATAAGCAAAATTACTGCAACAATTTTTCCTGAAGCTTCACTGAGCCAGGCTGCAATCATCCCAATAAATGGAATATGCCCTATCACCTTGCCCAACACATTTGTGTAGGCAACTGGAGTAAAGTCTTCATTTTCATTGGCATCACCTTTTGTGGTAATCAGCATCTGACTTTCATCAATGGATATAATCCTATGGGTGACAACACTTGCCCCTGACTCAAAAGCAATGATATCCCCTTCAGAAAGTTCATTAAAGTTTTGTGCCTTCACGTAAACAATGGAGCCAACTGAAATAGTGGGCTCCATTGATCCTGATATTACATTGTAGCCTTGCACTCCGAAAAATCTAGGTAAGGATATGGGTGCCGCCACAAGAATCACCAGTAAGATTAGTATATTTCCGATTATTTTTAAAAATTTTGCGCTCATTTTCAATTATATTTTTCCCTCTCATATTTTTCTTTTATTGTCGCTACTACTGTAATCAATACAACCATTCCGCCAAAAAGAATCATTACAACCACATCTTTTTTGTATCGTTCAAACTGCGCCTGGCTATCAAGTCCCAAAGGGATATCCTCATCAGCTATCTTAACTGCTTCTGTATCCTTAACTGCTTCTGTATCATTTACAGTTTGTACCTGATCGCATTGTTTATCATCAGTATCAGTATCACTAGCATAAACTGTCTGACAAAACATAGCACATATACACATTATTGCCAAAACTTTTCGAATTTTTTTAATCATGTCCTACTCCCCTTGAAAAAATAATCTAATTTTCTAAATATTTCTTCGGATTAAGTGTACCATATTTTAACTAACTATACACAGTTTTGGCAAAGATACACTAAAAATGGCAAAAAACATTAAAATTATTAAATTATTAAAATTTTCACATAAAACAACGGATTTTGTATTATAATATCTATTGGGAATTTTTCTTTATCCTTAAACTAATTTGAAGAGGGTTTCAGATGATAAAAATAAATCCTAAAAAATTTGCCTTATTTTATTTGATAATTCTGGCATTTTTATTCTTGATACAAATAGCATATGTGGGATATGTTAAAGTTTCTGAAAATTCCAACCACAAAAAAGTTGAAAGCATTTTAGACAAAAGACTTAAATATTCTTGGGATGAAAAGGATCAGATTTTAGAAGAAATAAATAATTTGCTGGTAAATGAACATCTTTCAGACGAGGATAAAGGACGTTTGTATGAACGGGCAGGAATTATTTATTTTAACCAGGGGGAAACAACTACCTATTTTAAAAATCTAGGCTATACTCTCTACTTTCTTGAAAATAGCGAGGAATATGATTTTTCCATCAATGTCTATTTGGATTTGGCAAATTTTTATTTAAATAATTATGATTATGATTCGGCAGAGGCTGTCATCGCAAAAGCTCAGGAATTGAGGCCCTTTGATGAAATAGAAAATGTTCAAATCAAAAGCTATGCATATAGGATAATGGGCATTACTTCGTTTTTACGATATCACTTCAATGACGCAGAAACATACTTAAATCAGTCCATCAGATTTTTAGATGAGGGGGATACCGAAGCATACAAAGAGGAATACACCGCCATGAGCGAGGTATGGCTTGCCAGAATATATGAAGAGACAGGCCGCCTTTCCAAGTGTAAAGAGGTGCTGGACAGATGGAAGGATAGCTATATGTTCTCCACAGAAATCTACAGAAGTATTTATCTAAGGGATTTTATCATTCCTTATTATCAGGCAAAATGCTACTATCTGTGTGCGGAAAACATCAAGGAATACAGCAAGACCATCACAATGGATACCGACGCAACTGAACAGGCTGTCATAGAATTTCTCCGAGAATTTATGCGGCTGTGTGAGGACAACAACTACGAACGTGCAGAATTATATACTCTGCTAAAGGTGCAAAAGGAATACCCTACACGAAATGCAGCTATTCAAAGTGAACTGAACTACATTTTAAACAGGCTTCATGAAACCATTTTTAAACAACAGAATCTCACCTATTCAAAAGTGGTGGGCAGTATCGTAGATGAAGCTACTAATGAACTGGCTCACGGGGAAGATGTGCACCGTAAGCAATTAAAACGGCTTGAACTGGGGATTGCGTTTTCCATTCTTTTCAGTTGTATTTTCATAATAATAGCACTACTGTTGTACAACAGCAGGTTTGATGGATTGACAAAACTATTAAACAGAAAAACCTTTGATTATGAATTGTATAAGATTAAACGTTCCAAAAACAATTATGGAATTATAATGATTGATATTGATAATTTTAAACGTGTCAATGATACCTATGGTCATCCAAATGGAGACATAGTTCTATGGAGACTGGGTCAATTAATCCGAAAAGAAACCACCAGTGAAATAAAAGCATTTCGCTATGGTGGCGAAGAGTTTGTTCTGTTATGTGAAAAAAAAGCTGCTCTTTATGTAAACTCTATTGCAGAAAGACTTAGAAAGGCAATGCCAGAACAGCAGTGGGCATTTGACACTGATTTGATTCTCTCCATCAGCAGCGGCACTTCAACTGGAAGCGGTGACGATGATGTGGTAAAAAAAGCCGACGACAATTTATACGTTGCCAAAACACATGGTAAAAACCAAGTCGTTTCAGACTATAACAATACCCCAAGGTAAGCCTTGGGGTATTGTTTATTGTAAAATCCAATCATCAAGTGGCAGCAGGTAGCCTTTTTCTTTCAGTTCTTCTACTATCACATCCAAAGTTTCTTCACTATCCGCACTTATCACATGATAATGATATCCGCTGGTGGCTGAGCTTAGTGATTTTGATTTTCCTGATTCAATTGCCTCCATAAATTCCTTTGCCCCTCGCCTGGAGCTTACATTTAATGGAGCCTCCAACCGATTGTAATATCTATGGTTTATTATAATATTGTCTGCACACCCACCATTATCAACTATAGTAAAAAGCTCATCCAGTATTTCATCATCCGTATGACGGCATTTGATAATTCTTTTGCATCTATTTTCTGAGTTGATAACATAGCCACGATTGGTAGATGTGATTGCCACACCATTTGCCCTAATCAGCGCCACATCCGTTACTATAACCTGGCGGCTCACATTAAGCTCCTTTGCCAGGGATGTTCCAGACACTGGATTATCGCTTTTACGTATTATATCTATTATCCTGCTTCTCCTGGTTTCGCCGTCCATTTTCCCCCCATTAAACTGCGTGAAGATTTTTCATTGATATATCAAGTATAGGTGCTGAATATGTCAATGCACCACTTGATACATAGTCCACTCCACTAGCTATTATATTTTTTATATTTTCCCTGGTCACATTGCCAGAGCATTCTGTTTTTGCCCGACCATCTATTATTTTAACAGCTTCCTGCATTGTTGCAACATCCATATTGTCAAGCATTATAATATCTGCCCCGGCATCCACAGCTTCCTTTACCTGTTCCAATGTCTCTGTTTCTATCTCTATTTTTCTGACAAAGCTACCATATGCCTTTGCCAGTTCTATAGCTTTTGTGATAGAGCCTGCTGCACCTATGTGATTGTCCTTAAGCAAAATTCCATCGGAAAGATTGTATCTATGATTTTGTCCACCACCACATTTTACAGCGTACTTCTCAAATATCCTCATATTTGGAGTGGTCTTTCTGGTATCTAAAAGTACAGTTTTACTATTTGCTAAAAGCTGTGCCACTTCATGTGTGTATGTGGCTATTCCACTCATTCTTTGCAAATAATTAAGTGCAACACGTTCTCCTGAAAGAAGCACTCTGATATCACCTTTTACCTTTGCCAAAAGCATTCCGTTTTTTACTTCTTGACCATCACATACATATTTTTCAACAGTGGTATTATCATCTAAAATCTTGAACACTCTTTCATAGACATCCATTCCACAAATAACCCCATCCTGCTTGCAAATCAAGTCTACTTCCCCTGGCTTTGCCTCTGGCATCACAGCATTTGTGCTCACATCTTCGCTTGTTATATCCTCTCTTAGAGCCATTTTTATCAGCTCATCTGCATTCAGTGTCATTGTTATATCATTCATTACATTGCCTCCTTTTCGGCTCTCAAAGTTGCTTCCTTTTTTATTTCTCCCACTACCATAGCATGATAGTTTTCCATAATACTAAATAAATCCTCGTAGCCGTCTATATTGACCAGGCTTTCAAAATCCTCAGCCTTTTTAAATTTACCTTGTGCTGCAATATCAGCAGCTGCACGTTTTGCAAAAACAAGACTCTCCAAAAGCGAGTTGCTGGCAAGTCTATTCCTGCCATGCACACCGTTACAGCTGGTTTCACCCACCGCATACAGCTGGTGCATAGTTGTTTTGGAATCCTTGTCCACATAAATGCCACCCATAAAATAATGCTGAGCCGGCACCACAGGAACCCAGCTTTTTAGAGGGTCATACCCTGCCTCCACACACTTCTTATAAATATTAGGAAAATGATTCAGTATTTCCTCCTTTGGAATAGGTGAAAAATCCAGCCACACATGCTCAGTGCCTTGCTCCTTCATCTTGTTTAAAATGGCATTTGACACCACATCTCTAGGCTGCAATTCATCTGTGAAACGCTCTCCATTTTTATCTCTTAGGACAGCTCCCTCACCTCTAACAGATTCAGATATGAGAAAGCTTCGTCCATTTTGTCTTGTAAACAAAGTGGTAGGGTGAATCTGCACATAATCACAGTTTTCCAGACGAACATTATGATACATGGCAAGAGCCAATGCATCACCTGATATATGCCTGAAATTTGTGGAATGGGGATACACACCACCAAGTCCACCACAGGCAAGCACTGTCACATCTGCCTCTACTGCTGTAATCCTTCCATCCATATCTGCCACCACAATGCCATAGCAGGTATTATCATGGCAAACCCAATCCACCATTGTAGTGTGAGCCATCAAGGTAATATTTTCTCTTTCCTGGGCTCTTAAAAGCAGCTTGCTGGTAATTTCTTTTCCTGTTACATCAGCATGAAACAAAATCCTATTATTTGAATGCGCACCTTCCTTCGTAAATACGAATTCGCCATTCTTTTTCTCAAATTCCACTCCAAAGGCTTCCAAATCACCAATAATCTCTCTGGAGCTTCTTATCATTATTTCTACTGATTCTTTACGGTTTTCAAAGTGCCCTGCTCTCATGGTGTCCTGAAAATATGCATCATAATCTGACTCATCCTTCAGCATGCAAATGCCTCCCTGAGCCAGGAAGCTATCGCAGCCATCTAGCGCATCCTTTGAAATGCAAAGTATTTTTTTATTTGTTGGGAGGCTGAGGGCACAAAATAGACCTGCCACTCCTGTACCAACAATTACAACATCATATTTATCCATGTTTGTATATATCCTTTAGTCCGCCTTTTATAGGCAAATAATATTTTTTTCTCATCGTTTTCACTATACTCTCGAAAAAAACATTATTTGCCTATACAAGGCTCACTTATTCATTAAAAAATGTTTTCACTATACTCTCAGAAAAAATATAATTTTATTAACTCTGGCTCATTGAAACAATAATATTTTTTTCTCATCATTTTCACTATACTCTCGAAAAAAACAATATTTGCCTATCTCAGGCTAATTGAAATAATAAAATTTCTACTACTCCGCCAGTTCCAGCATACGTTGTAACGGGGTGAGGGAGCGAGTGCGTTTTTCTTCGCTTACCTCCACCACTCCTGTGCCATCACGAAGGCAGTCTCGAATCTTTTCCAATGTCACTTTTTTCATGTTTGGGCAAATCTGCACTGAGCCAGCAGAATAAAATTCTTTGTCTGGATTGTTTTTCTTTAGCTGGTACAGCACTCCTAATTCTGTAGATATGATAAATTTTTTCTTATCTGAATTTGTGGCATAATCTATGATTCCAGAGGTGCTTCCAATATAGTCTGCCAGTTCTAATGCATCTAACGTGCATTCTGGATGGATTAACACTTCTGCATCTCCTACGGCAGCTTTTGCAGCTTTTATACCTTCTGCTTTCACAGCCTTATGAACATGGCAATAGCCATCATTAAATATAAAATTCTTTTCAGGCACTTTGCTGGCAATATATCTTCCTAAATTCTCATCCGGGATAAAAAATATATTCTTGTTTGGCAAAGCTTTTACAATTTTCATAGCATTTGAAGATGTGACACATACATCTGAATGCATTTTCAGCTCTGCTGTAGAATTGATATAGCATACCACAGCTACATCCTCATACTCTGCCCTGATTTCTTCTATTCGCTCAACCTGAGCCATGTGAGCCATAGGACAATCCGCATTAGCATCTGGCATCAATACTGTTTTATTAGGATTTAAAATCTTAGCTGACTCACCCATAAACTTTACACCTGCAAACACAATAGTGCTTTCCTTTAATGTGGTTGCCACCTTTGCCAGATAGTAGCTATCTCCCACATAATCAGCTATTGCCTGCACATCATCATTTACATAGTAATGTGCCAGAATCACAGCATCCTTCTCTTTCTTTAATTCATTGATTTCATCAATAATACCTGCCATATTATTCTCCTTTTACTTTGAGCATCAATTGACAGCAAGTATATCACATGTATATTCTACTGACAAGACACTTGTCAAAACAAGAAGTCATAAAAAATAAAGAGAAGCCCGAAAGCTTCTCTTTATTTTTAATCACCCATGCGTGCAAATATTTTCAGCATTTCTTCTTCTCTATTTTCCTTTAATGACATTTTCACATTTTTTATTTCCATGCCATCCTGAGCAAAATAAAGTTTTACATAAAATCCACAAGCACAGAATTCAAAATCCACATTAATGGTCTGCCACTCTTTGTCTGCGCCTGTCAATGTAATCATTTTTACCATATTGGCATCTCTAAAAATGCTGAGTGGAATCTGAGCCAAATCACTTATAGCATTTGCTCTGATATCCATAGAAAGTGTGTAATCACCTCTGGTTTTAACACCCACATTGATTAGGTTTGTGCTGTTTCGACTGGTCTTTATCAGGCTTTCGTCAATAGCGATTGGCTCTTCATTTTCAAAGATGCACTCAATCATATTGTCGAAAATCAATTCTTCCTCATCAGTCTCTTCTAACAATTGGTTGTCCAATTCATCATTTTCTTTTATGTATCTAAAGAAAACAGGCTTGTTAATAATAAATTTACAGATGTTTGCTGCACATCTTTGATATTCTGACCTTGAGACAATGCCAGAAGCTAATGCTTCTTTAGAATTGTCGTCGTTAGTGTTTTCAGCAGCACTTGTTGTAACCATATACAAATCATTTTGCGCTGAAACTATGGCTGCCATATTTTTCACATCACCTTCGCCTGTCTTGCCGCCTTTAGCCCACCAGTCGGTCATTACGATTCCTTCAAATTTCCATTCATCTCTAAGAATCTTTGTGACTAAATCATAATTAGATGAAGAATACAATCCATTCACTGGACCATAGGTAGTCATTACAGCATGAGCACCACCTTCTTTTACTGCAAGCTCAAAGCTCTTTAGATAAATCTCACGGATTGCTCTGGCTGATGCCACATGCTCAACGAAGTGACGTCTGGCTTCCTGTGTGTTCATGGCGAAATGCTTGATTGTACCTGTCACATCATATTTGTGCATACCCTGTAACTGTGCAACAGCACATTTACCAGAGACAAGTGGGTCTTCTGAAAAATATTCAAAGTTTCTACCGTTAAGAGGATTTCTGTGCAGGTTCATACCAGGTCCAAGTAGCACATCAACCTTGTTCTTTCTAAGCTCTAAGCCTTCCCACTGGTATAGCTCTTCCATCAAATCCAGATTCCAGCTGCATGCAAGACATGTTCCATTTGGCATTGCAAATGCCTTTTTGCCTGAGTCCATTCTGATACCAGAAGGACCATCAGTACAGCATGCCACAGGTATTCCTTTTTCTACTAGAGAATCTGTAACACCACCAAAGGCACCACCACAGCCAGGTGTAACCTTTGGCGAGCTCATGCCCTCACCTCTTACAATAGCTAACAATTCATCATCGCTTAGCTGGGCTACAAATTCATCCATTGATGCCTTGCCCTTTGCCACATCCACAAGCTTTATTCCCTTGTCACCAGTTTGAGCAATCTCCTTTGGCACATTGGCATTTCTATGTTCTGCTGGAGATACTGTAGCCTTTGGCACTTTTTCATAGGAAAGCTTTATTGTTCCATCACTTTCAACCACAGGCTTCATTCTCTCAAAGTCAATTACTGGTGCCAGTGCTTCCTCTAGCTGCTCCACTACCTTTGTCTCTTTTAATTCAAAGCTCACATTTTCAGTAGCTCTCACATCATTTCCTACGTAAATACGATATAGTCCTGCTTCCATGACGTATGCATTCTTGTGTCCTGTAACACCAGAATCGTCAAAGCTTGCCATATAATAATCACTGACTGTGATATTAAGCTTTTCATTTTCTCCTGGGGCAATAATGCCTGTCTTACCAAATCCCACCAAAGCTCTGGCTGGATTTCCAAGGCTTCCCTGTGGCTTTTCAATATATAGCTGAACCACCTGTTTGCCAGATACTTTTCCTGTGTTTGTAACCTTTACAGACACCGTAGCCTGACCATTTGCATAATCAAACTTTTCTATAGCCATGTCAAAATCAGTGTATGACAAACCATATCCAAATGGATATAACACCTTATCCTTTGCAAAGGTCTCAAAATATCTGTAGCCTACATAGATATCCTCCACCTGAAGGTTGCAGTCTTTATTACCAAAATTTGCAGTGGATGGATAATCCTCTATGTCCATAGCAATAGTGTCTGTCAAATGACCTGATGGATTTACATCACCAGTTAACACATCAACAGCACCACTGCCACCTTCCTGACCGCCCTGCCAGATATAAAGCACAGCAGCAGGGTTGTAGGTCTTTACCCATTTCATATCTATGATATTTCCCACATTTAAAAGCACTATGGTTTTGTCAAAAGCTTCTGTGACATTTTTTAGCATTTCATGCTCATCATCTGTAAGCAGATAGCTTCCCTGGGCTGCGGAATTATCCTGGTCTTCACCAGCAGTACGTCCAATCAAAACAATTGCCACATCTGATTCATTTTTTGCCTTATTTGCTATTTCTGAGGTAATAGGCATTTCCTTTTGAAACCATGGCTCTGAAGCCCAGCCGATACCAGCATCAAATGGATTGTCCTTTACCCAATCCTCGTATGTCTGTCTAAGCCAGGGATTTACAGTAAATCTCTCATCTGCACTAAGAGCTTCGTACACTCCAGTGACATACTTCGTATTTACCATACCACCAGAGCCAGTTCCGCTTTTGTAATAATTAAACTGGCTTCTTCCAAACAATGCAATTTTAGTGCCTGACTTTAAAGGTAATACAGAATCTCTGTTTTCCAATAAAACCGTTCCCTCTGCAACTGCCTGCCTTGCAATTTTTGCAAATTTTTCTGTGTCAAATATCTTTGCCATCATCTATCCCTTTCTTAAATCCTTACATTTTTTCTATATTCACTTGGGGAAACACCCACATATGCTTTAAAGCTTTTCAAGAAATGCTTTTCATTATCGTAACCAACTTTAGCGAAAATTTCAATTACCTTTAAATCTGTTGACACTTTTTTTAGAAAGGTGTCATTTTTTCATTTAGGTTTATTTCCTGTTATTTAGTTTTATTTTTCATTTTGAAGAACTACTGATACTGCAGAATTGTAACTGTTGTATTCGTTGTCTTCCCAAATCCATGTGCGTACATATTTGTGTGCGTACTTGTAATTCTTCTCTGTAGCTCCTTTTTCATTCATGTTGATTCCTTTTAGATACCAGTCTGTTGTACCTCTGCCTCTGCTGTTTGCAGTGCTTGATACTTTAGAATCAAGTGTTGATAAGTAAGCTGTTCTGTAGCCATGAGGACCATGCTTTACATTGATTTGTGTTGTGTCGATTCCCATCGAATTTAAGTACTCTTCCATGGTCAGCCCTGTTGCATTTACATGAGCCTGGAGGTTAAGGATTTCATCTCTTGATAATGCGGAGTGTGCCTTCAAATCATCCAAATTAAAGTCTTCTGATTTTTGTACGTATGGGTTCTTTGAAATAGCTACTTCTTTAATTGTGCCCTTTTCCTGTCTCAGATAATTATTTCTGTTATGGCTGTAATATTCTCCTGCCTTATCCAACACACCTGTCTGGTTCTCAACTTTTTCGGCCTGCTTGTCACCAGTAAAGATATTGATGATGTTTTTAAGCTTGCAGCCTATATCATAATTGCTGGTCTTAACATCTGCATAAAGCTTCTGATTTTCAGCACTCATTGATGCGATATCTTCCTCTGAGAATTTTGATATTTGCTGATGAGCCTTGAGGCATTCAATTGCCACGCCACAGTTTCTTATGAAGCCATTTAATCTTTCCTGAATATATCCTTCGGATTTATCCATTGCCTCGCCGGAAAATGCGCTTTCATCTTTGTAATAGTCGTAAATTACTTCGAAGATATTTCTGCCCTGAGGGTCTGTTGCAGGTTTTCCATTAAGAGTCTGAGCTGCGTAATTCATTTTTTCAAAGATAGCTGTATTTCCTGCATTCCAATCCTTTGCTCCACCGATTACTGCTGCAATTTGAACTGCTTTTTCATTTTCTGAAAGAGTAGGATTTTTCTTGATATCTGCTATTGCCTGAGCACGTCCCTGGGCTTCCACTTCAAATTTATCAAATCTGCCACCGTATTCACAAAGTGTGGATGCTACTACGCTTGTGTCCTTATTCTTCTTGCAAACCTCATCAAGCTTGTCCATTGTTTCGCTGTGGGTGCTGTTTATAACATCCTTTAAGTCCACATTATTATTGTTGTAACCAAGGATTGTATAGATAACATTTTGAATTGGCTTGCCATAAAGTTTTCCATTAGGAAGTGAGGCGATGAGTGCTTCTAATCCATTATCGAAATATGATTTTAAAAGCTTTTGTGTGTACTTGTCCTCTGCTTCTTTTACAAGCATTACATGGGCTACATCTGTGTTTTCTGCATCTTCGCTTATGTAGTCATTTGTAGTTGCTGTAGATAGACCTAAGCAAAGATTTAATAGCTCATCCATGGTCATGTTTTCAAGTCTGGCCTTTACGTTTGCTTCAGCTTCCGCTTCGATTTCTTCCATTGAAACTGTCGCAGACTGTGGAGTTGAGGTAAGGATTATGTCATCATCTTGTGGGTCAGTTTCAGATGCGACTTCCTCAACAGATGTAGTTTCTGGCTGAGTTGCTTCTACTATTTCTTGATTGGATTCCTCTGTTGCTTGCTCAGTTTCTGCTACTTCTGTCTCAGCTGTTTCAGGATCTACTGCTGCTAGTTCAGTATCTTCCACTACAAGCTCTGCTTCTTCTGATACTTTCTCAGTTTGCTCAGTTTCTTCTGACACTGACTCTACTTCCTCAGTTTGCCCTGTTTCTTCTGACACTGGCTCTACTTCTTCTGCTTGCTCTGTTTCTTCTGCTTCTGGCTCTACTTCCTCAGTTTGCCCTGCTTCTTCTGACTCTGGTTCTGTTTCTTCTGCTGGACTTATTTCCTCTACCATAGCAACTGCATCACCATCTTCTGCTGCATATGCAACTGCAGGATTAAGCGTCGACATCGTAAGTATTATTGCCAGTCCTCCAGCTAAATATCTCAACTTATTTGCCTTCATATAATCTCCTCCTCCCATAAATTTTTTATTCTACATTTTACAAGCACTGGTTTCTTTTTCTGTCTTTATATTAACAACTGTCTTGTCACACAAGTGTCACAGAAAGCCTGATTTATCAAACACTTTTCGGCAATGTGTTTGATAACTTTTGGTCAATTTTTTTGAAAGTGTTCATTAAGTCCGAAGCCCCCTAGAATAAGGCTTTTTTATATGATATTTTGTACCACGAACAAAGTTAGCGAAAGGGGAATATATGAAAACATACGAATTAACTGCAGCACAAAAGATGCACTATAGATGGATACAGACTTATAAAACACAACAGGTTTCTGGTCTTAGCATCGTGGCATCATTACAGGCTGATATTGATTTTAAAATATTAAAAAAGGCTATTGAAATGGAATTCGAAAGATACGGCTGTTTAAGAGTTCAATTTACAAAGCCTGATAAAAATGGGGATATCAAACAATATATCCTTCCAGAAAAAATAAATGACATCCCTCTTAAGGATTTATCAGACATGACCATGGAGGAAGCCGATAAGACCATGCAATCGTGGGCGTATCACACATTTGATGGTGACGACATTCCAATGGCTGAGTTTTTTTTGATGAAACTTCCCGATGGATACAATGGTTTCTTCTTACATATGGATCATCGCCTTATTGATTCATGCGGTGTGGTTGTAATGACAAACGATATCATGTCATTATATACGCATTTACGATTTGATGCTCCACTTCCAGCAGAACTTGCAGATTATGAAACTGTTCTTGAAAAAGATTTAAAAAAAGCTTCAAATGAAAAGCGTTTTGCTAAAGATAAAAAATTCTGGGATGACATGCTAGATGAGCTAGGGGAACCACTTTATTCCGATATACAAGGTCCTATGGCACTTGATCGAGCAAGAAAAGCACATAACAATCCAACACTTCGCTGTGCTGATATTGAATTGAAAGAACTTTTCGTTGCAGTCAAGGATTACAAACTGGATGCTGATTCCGCAAATACGTTATTCAATTTTTGCCAGAATCATCAGCTATCAATGACTAATCTGCTACTTTTAGGAATGCGAACGTATCTTTCAAAGGTAAACAATGGTCAACAGGATATTTCCATTCAGAATTTTATTTCAAGGCGCTCTACCCATGACGAATGGACCTCAGGTGGAAGCAGAACTATCATGTTTCCTTGTCGTACAGTTATCAGTCCTGACACCGAGTTTATGGAGGCGGCATATCTGATTCAAAATATGCAAAACCAGATATATATGCACAGCAACTATGACCCACAGTATATATATGATGAGATAAGAAAACGCTATCACACACCAGATAATACCACTTACGAAAGCTGCTATCTCACTTATCAGCCTCTTCCAGTAAAAATGGAAAATCCTTATTTAAAGGACATAAAAATGCACTCAAAGTGGTTTGCAAACGGTGCCGCCACCAAAAAGATGTATCTTACAGTTTCCCATACAGAAGATGGTGGTATGAATTTTTCATATCATTATCAGACAGTAGATTTAAACGAAAAGGATGTGGAGCTGTTTAACTATTATCTAATGAAAATCATTTTTGCAGGTGTGGAAAATCCAGCACTGACTGTTGGAGAATTAATAAATATTGTATAGAAAGGAAAAATATTATGTCACTTCAAAAAAAGTTTTTTTCAATTGTTTCACAGTATTGCGCCATTAACGCAGATGAGCTTCAGGGCAGTGCCAGATTCAGAGAGGATTTAGATTTCAGCTCATTGGATTTCATGTCTTTTTTAGGTGAAATTGAGGATGAATTTGACGTGGAACTTGAACAGGAGCAGGTGCTACAGATTCGCACTGTAGATGAAGCATTGTCTATGATTTCTGAACTTCAGGAGGCGTAAGATGAACAATTTAAGAGAGTTATGGGATACTACCGCAGAAAAATATGAAAGCCTGCCAGCTGTGCGTTGGCTTGAAAAAAAGGATATAAAAGAAACTACCTACGGAAAAATCAATGAAATGGTAAAAAACATCCGAAAGGGACTGTTTGCCACAGGTTTTTCCAAAGCTCATATTGCACTTATGGGTGAAAGCTCCCTTGGCTGGATTGCCAGCTATTTAGGTATCATCACTGGTGATAATGTGGCAGTTCCTTTAGATGCCCTCCTTCCAGTTGAGGATATCATTGATTTGTTAAACCGTTCAAAGGCACAGGTGCTTTTCCTTAGTCCAAAGCTTTTACCATACGCCACAGCAGCTATAAAGGCATGCCCTATGCTTAAGCAAATCTGGCTGCTTCAGGATTCATACGAATTAAATGTGGATGATGCCAAAATAGGAGCTCTACCTGAACTCATAGATTTAGGTAATAAAAAGGCTGATGTGGCTCCTTCAAATGAAAACGAAATTGCCACCATCATATTCACATCTGGTACCACTGGAAAAAGCAAGGGTGTTATGCTCACTCAAAAAAATCTCCTGGAAAATGTAGAAAATGTAAACTATGAAGTGGAACCAGGACGAGTATTAATGAGTGTGCTTCCCATCCACCATGCCTACTGCCTGGTTATGGACTGGTTAAAGGGATTCTCTCTTGGAGCAATCCTTTGTATCAACGATTCCTTCATGCATATGGTGAGAAATATGCACATTTATAAGCCTAGTGTAATGCTCATGGTTCCTCTTATGATTGAATCCATATATAAAAGACTCGCCGCCTCTACTGAACAATACGCCAATCAGCCAGAGGAGGTATTAAAAAAAGTCAGGGCTCAAATATATGAAGATGTATTTGGTGGAAAGCTTGAAATAATTTTTACCGGTGGAGCTCATTTAGAGCCTTTCTACATTGAAGAATTTAAAAAATACGGAATTGAGATTCTAGAGGGCTATGGTATGTCAGAATGCTCTCCTGTTATCTCCACAAACACAAGGGATTATAACAAGCCAGGCTCTATAGGAAAGCCTCTTAGCAATGTGCAGATTAAAATATCGGAAGATGGGGAAATCCTGGTTCGTGGCACCAGTGTCATGCAAGGCTATTACGATATGCCGAAAGAAACTGAAGAGGCATTTACAGATGGTTGGTTACACACTGGAGATAAAGGCTATTTGGATGAAGATGGATTTTTATTTATCAATGGTCGTGTAAAAAATCTGATTATTATGTCAAATGGGGAAAACATCTCACCAGAGGAAATTGAAAATAAATTAGGGCTTAATCCTCTGGTAAAAGAAGTAATCATCACTGGAAATGGCACTGGGCTCACAGCCAATATCTACCCAGATGAAGAATTAGCCAGTAGGCATGGGCTGAATGCTTTTATGATACAGGATAATCTAAAACAGTTCATTGATAGGTTTAATGCTAATCAACCTAGCTATCGCCATATCACAAAGCTTGTGGTAAGAACAGAGCCTTTCGTCAGAAGTACAACAGGCAAAATCAAACGAAATGAAATTGCCTAGAATAATTACCTAAAAAGGTACTATCTGCCTAAAAATGGCAGCACCCCATTCATAAATACAGTGGTGAGAATATCTGCCACTTCATCTGCAGGGGTGGAACAATCCTCTGCAGTCCATTTATGAAGGACACCTAAATTAATACCTATGGTAGCAGCAATATAAAAAGAATATTGCTGCTTATTTTTTATATTCTCAGACACAGCCTCGCTCATCTGTGCAACATACTTGTGAAACATCAGCATGGCCTTTTCCAAAAAGCTGTCTCCCCTAGGGCTATGTAGTATGCTTTTTAGAAATGGATTGTCCATTGTATAATTGCAGATGGCAAGGAAATATGAATGGCAGAGCTGTTTGTCATCCTTTGGATGAAAGCTCTCCATCAAAAGAAATATGTCATTTATAGTCTTATCCTCTGCGGCTGCAATAAGGCTTGGGATATTTTCATAGTGGTTGTAAAAAGTGCTGCGCACCACCCCTGATTTTTTCACCACATCAGCCACTGTTATTTTCTCAAAAGCCTTTTCCTTGCTGAGCAAAAAGAAGGCATCTATTATAGCCTCTTCCGCTGTACTGTATCTCTCATCTAGTTCATTCATAACATTCCTCACATTTAGGTGATTTGAAAATTTCTTTAATTATACCCTGTGTTTCAATTAAAAAAAAGAGAAGTCCAAATTATTTAGACTTCTCTTAATTTGTTTTACTTATCTTGGTTTTTCTTGTCCTGAACTCTAGCGATTTCAGTCTTGCGCTTTTTGTTTGCAACAATTAATGTAAACACAACTATTAAAATTGCGATGATTGCAATAATGATACCGATAATCATGTTGCGAACCAGTGGGTCTTTTGTGCCACCAGCAAGAGCAACCTGCTCATCATCAATGTCGATTACATCAAGTGGTACTTCATCATCCACAATCTCTTCTGCCGCTTCTTCATCAGCACCATCGGCTGCATCACCTGCATCACCAGCTCCAGCATTGTCGCCAGCTGCTGCTCCATTTCCAGCGTTGCCAGCCACATTTCTGCCTGCATTTCCTTGACCGCCAGCATTATCATTTCCACCATTTCTGGTTGTGTATTGATATTCGTATGTTGGCTCACCGTATTCTGTAGATGAAGAATATGTGGTGTCTTCCACGTATGTGACCTCACCTGTATATTTGCTGTAAACAAATGTGAATACTGTATCTTCTTTTAATCCCTTAGATGCTGTGCGATATAAAGCATCTGGATAATAACCGTTTACATGCTTTGCAGGTACCAGTATTACCTCTCCCTTTGCAGCATATAATGTGTCTTCTGGAAGTAATGCATTTCCATCACCATCCACATAAGCTACTGTATAAGGAATAGTAGAACCTACGCCATAAGCTACTACATAAGCCTCATCGCTTGTAACAGCCAGATTTGCCAGGGAATCATTTTTTAATACTGTATCGTTACCTGATACCCTAAGTCCTGAAACATAATACTTTGATTGACCTGTTGTCTCGTCTGGTTTGATTTTTACCAGAGAATCTGCTGTCAGTGATAATGTGTCATTATATTCTAATTTATCAATAACCAGCTCATCCTCAGAAGCTGTGACACTGTATTTTGACTGCAAATCTGCTACTACTGCCTCATCAAAATATGCGTCCTCATTATTTCCAAGACTGATTTTCACCTGATAGGTGTATGCATCTGCTTTTGCCTGGATTGACTGACTGGAAAAAAGCAAGGTGCTAAATGCTGCGGCAACTAACATGCCTGAAATTTTAACTGAAAATTTCATTTAAGCTACCTCCTCTTTGTTGTCTTTTGTCAATCTGAAGTACCAGAATATAAGCATAAGTCCTATTAATAATGCAACTGTGCAAAGTACAAGCGGCATAATAGAATCACCTGTCTGTGGGTTTCCACCACCATTTGTAGTAGGCACATCGTCATCATCTATCACAACTACCTCAGTACCGCCACTCAATTTCTTTACCACATTTTTTACAATGGAATTGTGATGAGTAACACTGTCTCCGCTTGTGGCATCAGCTGTAGGCTCTGCACCAAACTTGATTTCAAGCTGTGCCAAAGTGCTCATATAATTGTTGTTCTGAGAATTGCCATCTAATGTGATGGATACAGTCACAGTGCCTTTATCTCCTGCAGCTACAGTACCAAGTGAGAAATAAGCTCCCTCATTTCCATTTACCTGGTCAAGACCTATAACAGCATCAGCGCCTTCCCCTGCATCACCACCTACTGTCTCACTATCAAAAAGTGGAACTTCGCTTCCTGTGTAGGTGATTTTGTATGAGTAAGCACCACCTGTAGCAGTTGCCCCTTCTTCCAAGGATTTTACTACATCTGCACTCACATAAAAGCTTGCTGGTGAAGATGTGCCATTCACATAGTCTACTGAATACTCAATAGTATCACCTGGCATTGCATTTTCAATGGTAGATTTGTTCACATCATAGGTTGATTCAATCTTTGAACCAGTATATGTAACCTGCCAATTGATTGATTCTGTTTCAGCATTTGCTGTAATGCTTTTTGCACCAAAGGTTGTTGCCACTACCGCGAGGGCAAGAACCATATTAAAATAAAACTTTTTCATTTTCTTTGCTCCTCTTGTTAGTTACCAAGTGTTGTTATATTTCCATCTTCGTTTACTGTTGCATTTACACCCCAGGCACCAAGTATTGATTCCTCAGCATTGTGCGCCTGAACTGCGTCAACCTTTAGCTCTACAAAAAATGTTTTATTGTCATATTTATATTCATTCACAACTGTTCCAGCTGTCTTGCCATCCACAGTCTTCACATATTTTGTAACTTTGCCATTTATTGTAAGTGTGTCCATAAACTGAACTGTATCTCCAGGTGCAAGAGGTGATGTGTAGTAATAAACATCCTGTTCAGCAGTATCATCTGCTTCACTAGCTTCCCATCCTGATGTAACACCTAATTCAATAAGGTCAGGATCAAGCAATGTATCTTTGCTGCCATCAGCATCCTTCCATGCCTTTCTCACTACCACTCTTACGTATTCATCATATGCACCAGTGGAATCATTTACCACAACCACATTCTCTGGATATGCTTTTCCAAGCTTTAATGATTCATCTTCAGCTATTGATGTGAATTTCAGACCATTGTCACCAGAGATGCTTACATATTCATCACCCTGAAGCTCTCTGATATCTACAGATAATTTTGATGTAGAAAAATCAACTGTCTCAGCTTCATTAGAATATGTTATTGCTGCCCTTGTGGCTCCAACAGAGCTTCCTGCTACTATCACAAGACCTGCGGCAAGTATTATTAGAGGATTTTTTACTATTTTTTTCATTAGTTGTTATCCTCCTCATTCTCTGTGCTTCCCTTTGTAAACATTGCATCATAATCTTCGCGGCTCATCACCTTATTGGCTTCATCGCTCCAGTCAGCAGATGGATTTCCCTCAGCATCGTAGATAGCTTTTGTTGCCTCTTCAATGATAACCACATTAAATGTATCTACATCTGCTATTTCCTGTTCCACATTTATATCAATTGAAAGTGGCGATGCAGCTTCACCTTTTGCAAGGCTTGATGCGTAGTAATAATAATCTCCATTCTTTGTCCAGCCAGAAGCTTCTGAATTTAAACTATCAGAAATGTTTGAAGCATGTATTGCCTTCACTCTCACAAACGCATCATAATCACCTGTGTTTGTAACAGTAATGATTTTGGTCATGCCCTGCACTTCTTCTGTAGGTGTGATAGGTGAGTCCCCCAAGCTGATGGTGTATTCACCGTTTGCCTTTTGTGTATCTGTAAAATATGCCACTGCTGGCTTTACGCTAGCTGCTCCAATTACAAGAAGAGCGGCTGCAACTAATAAAAACTTTTTATTTTTCATTATTGTTCCTCACTCTCTTGAACTATATTTTCCTCATCGATTTCAGTTGAAGCATTTGGGTCAACCCAAACATATCCTGCATCATCATTTTTTACAAATGTATTTTCTATTCCCATTCCACCAGAAATCAATCTGTCATCATAATCGTTTACAAACTCAACTGAAACTGTCTCGTTTCCAATGATTTCTGCTGTAAGGCTATCGGTATCTGCTGCCACTGAATAGCTGGCTCCTGAGTATACCTCTGTAACAGTCACTACTGCATCACCCGGGATATTCTCCACCAGGATTTCATTCTCGCCAGCTGAATCAAAGTTCATGGTGTAAACATTATCAAATACTATTTCATCATCTCTGGTGCCAACCACCTCGTATACGAAGCTTGCTGTGCCAAGAGATTCATTGTATGTATTTAATGATTTAACAATCTGAAGATTTCCATATCTGGCTGTAGCCTCTGGTTTCAAATAAAGGTCAGCTGTATATAGCCAAGCGTCGCTTGCTGTATCATCAGATATGATTGCTCCGTCCTCTCCAACCTTTGTGCTTGCAATATACTGGCTGGTAGGAACAGACACCAATGAATATTTGAATGTATATTCATATCTGTCATCGTTTGTAGTCTGTGGCACAAACAGGTATAAGCCTCTGTCCATTTCAGCAGATGCAGATGACAAATCTGATAAGTCAAATGTAACTGTCTTGTTTGGACTCTCAGGTGATTCTGTATCCAGCTTGAATGCTTTATATGCATCCTCTGCAATAGAATCTAAAGTAGCTGCCTTTACATCTGAACTTGAAAGCTCGTCCAGGCTAACACCAGACTTAACACTGGTATATTTTCCTGTCAAATCCATATCAGCCACTTTGTAAAAATCAACTGTAACTGTGCCTGCGTACCCCGCAAATGGATTTGTGCTATCCACCTTTTCAGCAGATACAGACACAAAACATTTCTGGTCAGCATCAATTCTACCAGCTGCCTGTGTTCTGTAAACACCGAAGCCTGAGACAGCTACAGCCGCCGCTAGTGCAAGTGCTATTAGATTTTTCTTTTTAAATCCTGACATTTTCACTATTTTCTCCCTTCAGATTTTGCCTCTTGTTTTCTGAAAATCTGCCTAATTATCATTATTATGATTACTGCCAGTATAAATCCAGCAATGCCAAATACCATATAGTAATTCTTGACTGTTTCAACCACTGCCTCAGTACCCTTTGGTGGATCATCCTCACCCAGATACTCAGTTCTGATTCCTCTGACTAAAAGCCTGTGGGTGTTTACACCATATGGTGTACATGTGAATAAAGTCACATAATCTTTGCCCTCTTCCACCTTCAATGCATTTGAAAGTGAATCTATATCTTCAGCTTCAATCATGGGATAAATCATATCCACTTCATAAGCCAGTGTTTCATCTAAAATGTGTATGTAAAATTTATCTCCGACCTCCAATTGGTCGATATTGGTAAAAAGCTCTGCACTAGGCAAGCCTCTATGACCTACAATTACTGAATGTGTACCAGGTCCTCCTATTGGAAGTGCTGTACCATTCATGTGTCCTAATGCTGTTTGAATGTATTCATCAAAAGTGCCATGCATTATGGACAGTTTTAAATTTATCTTTGGAATGGACAAATAGCCCATTACTCCATCGCCATTTATATTTAATACGGAATAATATTCGGAATTTAAAAATTCTTCTGTAGGAGTGACAGCATCGCCTCCAGCATTAGCACCAAACACATCTGAACCTATGGCATTTTCTGTGATTGTTGCATTAAAAGCCCTGGCCTTGTCCCATTCTAAAGAATAATCCTCCACCGTCATTTCACTCATGCTACTTTCATAGTTGCTAATAAGTTTACTCTGGACGTATGTATTCCACTCATTAGAAATCGTAGGATAAGCCAGCAAACCGAAGCCTGCTATAAATAATATAATTAGTAGAAATCTAATAACCTTCTGTTTCACCCTACTGTTCCTTTTTATTTTTCTTTTTATCTATTATGAATAATACCAAGCTAAATGCTGCAACTGTCGCAAGTCCCACAATTACCCAAAGGAGGTAATTGGTACGCAAGCTCACTGCACCAAATGTTGGTGTTTTGGCATCTGCTAAAAGTGTTGGGGTGTATTCTACTCTGTGACCTCTAACCATGAGGCGTTCAGTATTCACTCCATAAGGTGTACATGTGATTAATGTACACAAATCCTGACCATCCTCTACCTGAAGCAATGATGTGTCATCAGGTTCCACTACTTCTATCTGATCCACCTCGTAGGCAAGATACTCACCTAAAATGATTAGGAAAAAATCATCTCCTATTTGAACCTTGTCCAAATCTGTAAAAAGTGTAGCACTAGGTAAACCTCTGTGCGCTGAAAGTACTGAATGAGTATTTTCACCACCTACTGGAAGGGATGAGCCCTCCAAATGACCTACACCTATCTGCAAAACTTCCTCAGATGTAGTATGGAAAATAGGAAGCTTTACATTTATGGATGGAATCTGAATGTATCCCATTATTCCATCGCCATTTGCATTTAAAATGCTCTGATAGTTTGAATCAGTTCCATTTGCTTCTGCCTCTGCAAATGAATCAGGCAAAATGCTAGGCAGCAATTCTTCATTGTACTCAGTTGCTCTTTCCATTTCAGAGCTCACATCCAGCTTGCCCTCTTCTATAGCAGAATCAACAGCCTCAGAATAGTTGCTTACAAGGGTTTCCTGCACATGATTGTTCCATGTGTTAGCAACTAACGGGTACAGTAAAAGCCCAAAACCAGCAACCATCATAGCCCCTATCGCTATTAACTTGTAATTGTTTTTAAAAAATGCTTTCATACTCCCCATTAATCTTACCCTATTTCTTTGTACAGCACCAATCAGAAATCAGCAACTTTTGCTAATTTCTGATTGATGTTGTACCTGGCGGATTGCTCCGCCAGGACAATATCAATTTCAAATTTTTCATCTACTCGGGTTTCCCCAAAACTCAGCGACTAATTACTTTGTTGCGCTTCTCTTTGATGCGAAGTAAAGAGCTGCTGCAAGTGCCATGATTGCTACACCAAGTACTGTGAAGATTGTTGTACCCATACCACCAGTGAATGGAAGTGAAGCAAGCTTTGTATCAACCATATCTACATTATCAACGTGAACGTTCTGAGTTGTATTTTCTGTGATTGTAAACTCTGAATCCTGAGGATTTAATTTATATCCTTCTGGAGCAACTGTCTCGCGGAAGTAGTATGTACCTTCTTCAAGACCAACAACCTTTACTGTTCCATTAGTTGCTACAACTGATGTTGCGCCATTTGCAGGTGCAAGCTTATAAACGCCATCACTAACTTTTGTAAATCCAAGTTTTACCTCGCTTCCGTTAGCATCATTGTAGTAAACTTCGAATTCTGCACCATTAAGTACATTTGCTTTTGTAGAGTCATACTTTGTAAGTGTTGCATCACCTGTAAAACCATCTACCTTAGAATGCTCTGAATCAGGAACAGACTTGTTTGACCATGCTGTGTTTGAGTATGCAGCCGCATCACCATTTGTTGCGCCATCAACATCAACATTTGCACCAACTACAGCTGATACACTGATTACTACCTGCTTACCAACATTTTCATCACCCAAGAGTGAACTTAAATCGATTACCTTTGCTGCTTTTACCTCTGTGTTTGTGTTATCAGCAATTGAAAAATTACTTACTGTCTGATCTACGCCACCAAGTGTAATTTTTGTAATCTGCATGTCTGTTAAGTTTGTAGGATCATCATAGATTACAAATGTATCATTTTCTGCTAAATTAGGAATTGATGTCTTAATTGTAAAGTTTACTGTCTGACCAATCTTTACAAACTTCTCATCATCCTCATCAACAGTCTTTGTTACAGGGATATTTGAACTCTTTGCAACAATTGTCTCATCCTTGAATGCATAGTTGCCATTTACATACTCGAAAACAGCCGCGCCCATTGGTGAATAAACATATCCAGAACCCTGAGCTACTACCAAGTAAGCAGCACCTGTAAGATCTGTAAATACATGAGATGTCTCATACTTTCCATTTTCAAGCTTTGTTGTTGTGTATGTATCAACAGGAGTTACATCTGAGTTCTCACCTGTAACCTTGTTGTAAAGAGCTGTCCAATTAACATCATACTTTGTCTTACCCTCTTCTAATGTTATATAATCTTTAGCCCAACCAAAATCCCAAGCACCATTTGCTGTATCTGGAGCAGCA
>CAMNPQ010000010.1 GCA_946548305.1 uncultured Pseudobutyrivibrio sp. | reverse complement strand
TTCAGGAGTGAATACAGGCCAGTCTCTTTCCCAGATTACAGGGCAGATAAATGTCTCGCGACCTAAGTTTTTGCACTCTCCTTCTATAAGTCTTGATGCAAGCATCACTGCATACCAGCTGCCATCCTTAAGCTGTACAAAGTCAGCATGACCAACATTAATGATAGGGCTTCTGAATCCCATATGTCTGTGAGTAAGAACAGGGTTTGCAGGGTTGCCTTCAAAGAAACTGAAAAGCTCTTTTGAACGGGCTACTGCAACGGAATGATAATGCTCTGTGCCACCCTCTGCAATCATCAAATAATAGTAATCTCCAATATGATACAAATGTGGTGACTCTGGAGATGCAGCATTTCTAAGTGCGCTATTGAATATAGTAAAAGGCTTTGATGCAAGCTTATAGTTTTCAATATCAAACTCTGCTACCCAGATGCCCCTCTCCATTTTGCCTGCGCCATTATCCCAGCAGTCTCCAGTTCCCATAACATAGCATTTATCATCATCGTCGAAAAAGATTGATGCATCAATACCTGGAACATCATCTAACCAGTGAGGCTCAGACCAAGGACCTTTTGGGTCTGTCGCTGTGATAATATAATTTCCTTTATCAGCGAAATTAGTGTTGATAATATAATATGTCCCCTTATGATAACGAAGTGTTGGTGCCATCACACCACCTACGCCACAGTTTTTCTCCATGTGAAAACCATTCTCTGGACCTATGGCATTTGCGATTTGCTCCCAATGTGCCAAGTCCTTGCTGTGGAAAATTGGAAGTCCAGGACACATTTCAAAGCTGGAAACAGCAATATAAAAATCATCCTCCACTCTAATAATAGATGGGTCTGGATAGTATCCTGGAATAATTGGATTCTGTAATTTGTAGCTCATAAAACCTTCTCCTTTTTAAATTTTACACATATAACATGTAGTAATTATTATTATTTTTTCATCGCTTTCGCTATACTCTCAAAAATAATAATAATTACTACATGCCCTATGTTAGTTTACGTAATTTTATTGTACTAAAGCGACCAAGAGTCAAACATTTAGTAAATGCGTATTATTTATTCTTTATTTCCTGTTTTACGAAAGACAAAAAAGGCTGCAAGAATTACAGCCTGTTTATTGCACTATAAAAGCTAGCAAACTTTAAAAATATGATCCTTTGCAGATATGAAGTACTTACCAAGACCATCTACATGCTTTTTAAAAGTTTCACCTTGAGCATGATTTTTAAAGTCTTCTTCCGATTCAAAATGGGATAGATAAAGCACCTTACCTGGTGTGTTTTCATCTACCAAGACTTCCATGGAAATGCATCCTTTGTCATGCTTTACAGCATCTTCAGCAAATGCCTTTGCTAAAGGTAAATACTCTTCCACATTTGTAACCATATCTTCATTAATAATTACCACCATTTCCTTCTCCTTTACCATCTTTTGAAGATTATCGTATAACAGCTGTATATGTATATATTAACTTGACTTTGCAATGCTCTCAATATTAGTATAATGATATATATATAACTATATTGTCATGGAGTTTTATATTATGATTAAGTCCTATCAGCTGACAAAAATGGAAAAGAAAAAGATACCATTATACCTACAACTTATTGCTCTTGATTACATTCAAGAACCAATAAACCGTCAAACTGGGATTAATTTTCATCAATGGTTTATGTGTTCTGGAGGGGTTGGAGAACTGATTTTAGATGGGAAAAGAAGTATTATTCACCCTGGGGATGGATTCTTTATTGCCGCCCATACTCCACATATTTACAGAGGAATTGAAGGGGATTTCATTTTAAATACCATCGGTTTTAATGGCAACATAGCGCAAAAGTTGTTAATGACTTTAGGTATCTCAGAAAGTGGTGTTTACAGATGTAATAACATTGATACTTACATAGACAAAGTTAGACAAATGGAAAATCTGGCTCGTAAAGAACTACCCATCCCCTAAAGGGAATTGGGTAGTTCACAAAACAACTCTAGTTTCTCTCATATTTCCATTTAAAGTAATGAATACCTATTGAGCACAGAATATAATTCTTGCCTATCATCAATAATAAGTCTAAGAATAACTTTTTTATTCCTCTCATCAATTGTATATATTACATAATTATGAGGTATTACTAAAACCTTATAACCTAGCCTTGATAAAGCTACAAATTTATCACTCCCTATGTAAGGGTTGGATAATCGATTGATATGCTCTTCTATACTTTTCAATCTCTTTTCCATGATGTCCATATCAAAGTTTCTAGCTATCATGAAAGCAATGTCCAACAATGATGATTCGAATGTATCTGTCCTCTCAATGATATAATTATTCATTGACGCTCATGCTCCTCACCTTTTCTATTATTCTATTGAACATTCCATCGATAGGTTCTACTCTACCATTTCGAACATCATCTTCTGATTGGGCAAGAAGCTCATATAAATGTAACTCATTTTTTAACTGTTTAAAATCATCATAGCTCATTGAAACAGTATCGCCTTTACCGTTAACTGTAATAATAACAGCTTCACGCTTTTCACGGCATTGTTTTGATATTTCACTATAATGGTTTCTTAAATCCGATGATGGTCTTACATCTTCTGTCATATACATAGTCATCACCTCCATAGTCAAATTTTATCATTATTTGACTATTTTTTCAATTTTTATCTTAAAAAAAATAAAACCAGACTACCAAAAGCAGTCTGGTTAGTGTTAAATATTTGGAATTTTATTTAAAACTTTGTCCAGTTCTTCTATATCAACTGGTATATGTCTTTCCATAAGCAAGTCTTTCAGCTTCATGTTTCGCATAATATTCATCATATCATCAAAGGACATATCAGGCGCAAATGGAACTATATGTTCCTTCATAACCTTAACATACTCCTCTATGTCTTCCACAGCCTTCGGATTTCCAAAGACCCTGCCAATTGTACAATCTGTAGACAGCCATGCGGCTCCATCATCTACAATGTGAGGTCGGCATACAGGTTTTTCCAAGCCGGTATTATTTTCTCCGGGCTGTTGATCTGCTTTGAATTTTCCTAAAATATCCTGCAAAAATCCAATGCTATCCTCCACCCAATGTGGGATTCTTTCGCAGAAAGCAGCACTCTTTCCCTGAATTGAATCCTCGCCTGTAGAAAAGCCGTGGGGTCCAAATGGATAAATATGTGTTTCAAAAGTGATTTTATTGTCTGCAAGAGACTGCTGCATCTTTATAAGGTTGTCTACAGCTACTACACTGTCAGCACATGAACCAAAAATAAAACAAGGTGCCGTGTCCTTATCAACCTTTTGATAAATATATGGTGCTCCAGGTAAAATTTCATCAACAGTTTCAGCAAGGACCGGGTAACCTAGTATAGCAGCCGCTGGCTTATGTTCAGCCATTGTAGCTATTGCACCTGCCAGATGTCCACCTGCAGAAAAACCGCAGACAGCTATTTTATCCATATTAATTTTCCATTCCTCAGCGTGGGCTTCTATATAGTTATATGCCTGCTCATAATCCAAAAGTGGCTTTGGCCATGTCGCATTCTCATTCAACGAATATCTAAGGACAAACGCATCATAGCCTGCCCCAATATATTTAAATGCTACTGGTTCCGCTTCTCTGTCAGAGCAAAACATATAGCCGCCACCAGGTATTACAATTACAGCGGGTCTTTTGATTATCGACCTGTACTCCCCTTCTGTATCCTGGATATAAGCATCCAGGGTAACATTACATTTTTCATCAAGAACAATATGTTCAATTTTCATTATTTTCCTCCATTTCGTTCGTCAAGTGCATTTGCTATGTCATCCATCTTGCCATCGAGTTTATAGAAGAATAGTGGAACAATTGAAAGCAACATAACTGCAGCTGGGAAAAGATTAACAAGAGCATTTATTCCCATTTTTGCTGTCTCAGTCTGATCTGCATTTGGAACATAACCTACCTTTGCAAGCAAAAGTACTGTAACTGAACCTGTGATAGCTGTTGCAAGCTTTACGCCAAATCCCATAAATGAGAATGTAAGACCTTCGTCTCTGACACCATATTCCAAATCGCCATAGTCGATACAGTCCGCAAGCATTCCTGTGCAGATATTTCCACTACACATTGTTAAACCAATCAGCGCACTTACAGATAATAGGAAAACCGGATTATCTGCTGGAACTAAAAACATAAGTACAAGACCTGCTATAGACAAAAATGTCAAAATCATAAGATAGTTTCTTTTTCCAAATGTCTTTGTACCCCATGGTAAAGTGAAGCTTCCAATAAGGCTGAATACAGTCATTGTTGTATATATTGGTGCAATCATTGTGAATGAGCCAACAACATAAATTACATAGAATGAAAGCATTGACATTCTTGCCATAGCTCCACAAGCTCCAGCAAAGACACAGAATACTGTCATTAAAAGATATTTGTTCTTAAATAATGCTTTAAGTGATTTACCGATAGGCTTCTTTTCAACAGGTGCATCTATGTTTGTCGCGTGAACTGTTTCTTTACATTTCCAAGCACATAGCCAAAAGCATGGAATAAGAATGATTGAGCAGATTACAACTGTCATGAAATATCCATGGGCATCTGCTGCCTTTTCGCCATTTTTCATAGTGTTGCTGAAAAACAGAATGACTGGCATAACAACTGCTGACAAAATCATTGAAAGAACACTGGCCGCAATAGATTTTGCAGTAACATAATTCATTCTTACCTGTGAGTTTTTTGCAATACGATTTATCAATCCACCGTAGCTGATATTTACAACTGTGTATGCCATTCCAGCTCCGATATAGCACATCATACAAATGGCAACCTTTAAGGCGCCTGTGACTGGAAATACTGTAAAAGTCAAAATATTAAATAGTGCTAAAAATGGTGGTGCAAACATTAAATAGGGTCTGAATGTCCCCCAACGCGTCTTTGTTCTATCGGCTATTGCTCCCATAAATGGGTCATTGACTGCATCCCATATTCTTGCTATCAGCATAATCATTGATATAGCAACAGCTGATAGTCCAACAATATCAGTGTAAAACACTGTAAGGTAGGTGTTTATCATATACCACGAAAGATCTGAGCCGATTTGACCTAAGCTATAAAAAAAGGCAAGCCTAGGATTAGTTTTTTCTGTTTTCTGATTCATTTTTCCTCTCTCCTTAAAATCTCAGTACTGAATTACTTCTACAATCATTGCTAGACTTATAATAGATTTTTCAAGGAATAAATACTTTTCTATTATTCAGAAATTAGTTGTTAATCATTTCAGAAGGATAGCATTTGATTATATATCAAAATTTCCACTTGTCATTTCTTTCAATTAATTTCCCTAAGGCACATTAATCTTACCTCATTTGGTTTTAAATCCACATTAAGCTCTATGGAACTGTTCTCAATTTTCATTTCATTTATCAATGTTTCTGGTACAGATACATTTTTTAGATACTGTAAGTCCTCCCTGTTCAGATTTTGGCTGCATCCCATCTGAATCCAATGATGCAAAACCGAGCCATGTTCTTCATTTAGAATATTTTGATGTATTTGTACCTTTTTGCAAAAAGTTAGTCCCTCTAACTTTATTTTCAATGAAAAGGGTGTAGATGAAAACATTTGTGATACTTCTGTCGGTTTAAATGTATCTTCCGATAAAAGATAATAATCAGCTTCTGGTAACTGGCAGTTAAAAATAAGTATTTTGATTTCACTTCCGTCCTCGCTGCCAGTAATTATGCAGTTATCTGTTTTTAAGATTACACGCCTTCCTAGTTGACCTAAAAATTTAAATGCGTGAAATACTGGTTTTTCTATTCCATCACGACTCAAAATTCCAGCACTTCCTTGCAATAAAGACCTTGTATCCGAATAAGCAGACAACAAATCAGAACCATAAAATATTCCAAACATGTCTACATTTTCCATACTGGTAATAACACACTGAGTTGTATATGCAGCCCTAAATGTGGAATCCTGAAGAAAGTTTCTACTTGAAATACTGTAGTTCCAATCTGTAAGGATACATTTACCCTGATAATTTTTTCCTTTTAAAATTTCAGTCAGACCTTTAATTCTTTCAACTATGCCTAAGGTGTTGGAAGATCTATGAAACTCTCTGTCTCCCACTACTCTATGGCTTTCGATTCTCTCATCGCCTTCCTGAATTGAATCATTATATGGAAATGAGATGCAGGTTATGTAGTCTGGCTGTTCCTTTGCATCAAGCAGATGCTCTACCCACATACGGTTAAGCTCTTTGTCATTAACTAACGGCATTCCTGGTCCAGCCACCTTCATATTAGGAATTATTCTGCGAATCATTGAAACAGTTTCGTTCCATGCACCAACTGCCGAGTACTCCCTGCTTTCATAATAAGGTGCATTGTTTAAGAAAAAAGAAACTTCAATAACCCAATTATTTACAGCACGACCGTACCTATAACGTATATGTTCAAGAAAGCTTTCAATCATTTGGAGCCATTCTTCTTTAGAATGAAATATTAAAAAATTCTGCTCTTCAAAAACCATGGTGTTTTCGTTTGCTCTAGCACCATCACCTCTAAGACCAATGTCCAAAAATAAATTCAAGTTATTGTCCACAATATAATCCAATATTTCATCCATGAATGAGAAATTGTATACCCCAGGCTTATCTGTAAGCAAATGCATATCTCCTGTAAACATTCCCCATAAACGAACATATTTTATATCCAGGCTTTCTGTAATATAAGTAACCTGTTTTTGCATCTGAGCCGAACTTAAGGACTTTAGAGTACCCACATTTAAAATTGGAGCCTGATAGGTAATACCTGAATTATTTTTTAATACTTCAGTTACGTTGACATTCAATTCATATTTGTCATTATTCTCATTTGTGTCAAATAGTACACTTAACAATTCATCATTTTTTATCCCAGTATCAGCCTGTACTTTTTTATTTAAAATGCGATACTCAGTTGGTGTAATACCGTTATACTTCAAAAATATCTTGTTCATGGCCGATGGACTACCAAACCCGGCGTTTAGTGCTATTTCAGTGATGGAATTCTCTGTCATCTCCAGCTGTCTTTTAGCTTTATTTAGCCTTAGATTTCTCAGATAGTCTCCAAATTTCACTCCTGCGGCCTCATAAAAAACACGGGATGCAGTAGGGGTTGATATAAACAGTTTTTCAGCAATTTCATTTAGTGAAATATGATTTCTATAGTTCATATGAATGTAACTAAGCATTCTTGAACCATAGTCTTCTTCATCTTTCTGAGATAGCAGGTTAGCCACGCTGTAATGTTTAATCAAATCATCCAACAAGGTGTAATATGCCCCTAATTCGCCGTATCCACCTTTCTCATTCAGGTCGCTTCTTATAACCCAAAACTTTTTTATCAATTCGGATGTATGTTCTATTTTCTTTTCATCATAGACTTTCTGATCCATTGATAAAAAAATGTTTGGCATATGGCATTTGCTGTGAAGAAATCCTGAATCAATTGTTAGTCGCAATACAATACTATCCTTTTGCCAATTTATTTCTCCAGCCTCCTCGGGATTTAAAAAGAAGAAGGTTCCCTTTTTGCGCCTTATTAACTGTCCATGGATAATTAAAGAAATCTCCCCTCGAACTACATACAAAACAGAATAATCCTCACCAGAGCTAATGATATTACCATTTTCTCTATTTAATATTTCTGTTGTATATTCATTGGTCATATATTCCGTTCCTCAATCTATTTCAAATTTAGCCTATATGTGAGAAAAAAGCGGCAGATTTCTCTGCCACTTTCCGCTACTAAAACTTGATTCTGATTTCTTCTTCCATTGTATCTTTTGAATTGCCACCTACATATATGCGGAATAAACCATCTTCGCATACATACTTAGCGTCATTATTATAAAAGCCCATATCGCATTTACGAAGTGAAAGTGTAAGTTGTTTTGATTCGCCTGGATTCAATTGAACTCTTTCATAATTCTTAAGCTCTCTTACTGGACGCACTAGACTTGCAGTTACATCCTGCATATAAAGCTGTGCAACTTCTGTACCTGCCACATTACCTGTGTTTTTCAAAGTAAATGATGCTATGATTTCATCTTTGTTCTCGGTAAGCTTAAGATCACTGTATTCAAATGTGGTGTAAGACAATCCATATCCAAATGGGAAGCAAGGTTCTATCGGTGCATCTAAATACTTAGATGTGAATTTACTCTTTGAACCTGGTCTACCTGTATTTGGATGATTGTAATACATTGGCTCCTGTCCGTTTACAGAAGAGAATGTACTAGAAAGCTTTCCTGATGGATTAACCTCACCAAACAACACCTTTGTAATAGCTGTACCCATCTGGATTCCCAGATGCCAGCCCTCTAAAATAGCTGGGAGCTTTTCTGCCTCCCATCCAAGAGCCAAAGGTCTGCCATTCATGAGAACTGCAACCACCTTCTTGCCTGCTGCCACGAGTTTTTTCAGCATTTCCTGCTGATGGCCAGGAAGAGTAATATCAGCCTTAGATGATGCCTCACCGCTCATGCTTGTATATTCTCCAACTACAGCAACCACAATATCTGAATCAGACTCTATAGCCAACTTTAATTCTTCAGCATTAATTTCGCCCTCTGGACCACATACAGGATAGTATTCAAAATTTGCATTTGCATTTTCAAGTCCTGCCTTGATTGAAACACAGTCATCCTTTTCCCATGCAAGCGACCATGCTCCAACCACCTCATCTGGTCTGTCTGCCAATTCACCTACAAGTGTAAACTTATCTGTTTTATTAAGAGGAAGAAGCTTGTCTTCATTTTTAAGTAATACGATTGATTTTTCTGCTGCCTCCTCACAAAGCGCAATGTGTTCCTTAGGGAGATTAGCTTTGTATGCCTCTATCGCTTCCTGTGGTACATAAGGATTTTCAAATAATCCAAGCCATACCTTAACACTAAGGATTCTTCTAACTGCATCATCTAATGTCTCCATTGAAACCTTGCCATCTTTAACAGCCTGAGCAATGTGGTTATAGAAAATGCGAGTACCCATATCCATATCAAGGCCAGCGTTAAGAGCCATGATTCCTGCATCTACATCATCCTCTGCAATGCCATGAGTTACGCATTCACGAATTCCATTTGCATCACTGACAACAAATCCTTCTAGTCCAAACTCACCCTTAAGAATATCTCTTAAAGTGTAAGAATTTACTGTGCAAGGCACCCCGTTCAAATCATTGAATGATGCCATAGCAGAACATGCGCCCTCTTCCATTGCCGCCTTAAAAGTTGGAAGATAAACATTGTAAAGCTGCGAAGTAGACATTGATGTAGTATTGTAATCACGTCCTGCTTCACAGGCTGAATAAGCAACATAATGCTTTGTGCATGCTGCCACATAGCTATCCACGGAATCGTTATTGTTCTGGAGTCCCTTGATTTTGGCTCTGGCAAATTTGCTTGCAAGAAATGGATCCTCACCTGGTCCTTCTGATACACGGCCCCATCTTGAATCTCTTGCCACATCAAGCATTGGTGCAAAATTCCAGTTTATACCGTATGCTCTGGATTCCTTAGCTGCCATCTGAGCAGTACGCTCCATTAAATCATCATCAAATGTTCCTGCCTCTGCTATTGCAATAGGGAACACACTTCTTAGACCATGGATAACATCAAATCCCATAAGAAGAGGAATACCAAGTCGTGTCTCTTCAACTGCAATCTTCTGAAGCTCGTTAGCCTTTACTGGATCATTTCCCATAACGGAACCAACCATTCCAGCTCTAATATCGTCCTCATGGAAATCTCTCTCTGCAGTAGCCATGATTTTGCCAAACTCTTCCTGAGAAATTCTGCCATCAGTAAGCATCTCTATCAGTTCTTCAAATGGAACATCAAAACCGCCTACAATAGATGGCGAATCCTGGTTAAGCTGACCAACCTTTTCTTCTAGAGTCATCTTGCCAAGCAAATCTTCTACAAACTTCTTTTGTGTTTCTGATAACTTCATTTTTTACCCCCAAATCTTTCTTTTCTACGCCTGTTACGTTAACAAAAAATATATTTGTTCCTGCGGCAGCACGCCTTAGTAACAAATATATTATCTTGTTAACTACAGGCTTACTCTGTGGAAATACTTATTTGTTTAGCTAAAAATATTTTTGCTCCTGCGGCAGCACGCCTTAGTAACAAATATATTATCTTGTTAACTACAGGCTCACTCTATGGAAATACTTATTTGTTTAGCTAAAAATATTTTCGCTCCTGCGGCAGCACGCCTTAGTAACAAATATATCATCTTGTTAACTACAGGCTCACTATGTGGAAATACTTTTTTTGTTACTTAATAGTATAGCTTGACCAAGGGGACGGCTCAATATTATTATTGTAATATAAATAGTAAATTTCTAAGGTGGGGTTCGTTATGCTACGTTCTTTTCAGTACAAAAAAAATGAATATGATATTATCCCCTTGCAGCTGGTGTTGTTGGGAGATAATCATGAGCAGGAGCCTGTCTACAGGTTGCATGGTATTGGATTAAACCAGATTTTGTATTGCAAGGATGGGCAAGGGGAGCTCATTTTAGATAATAGGAAATATATTATTGATAAAGGGCAGTGTTTTATTCTATTGAAAAATACTCCCCACGAATATCACCGTACCGCTGATAGCTGGGTGCTTGATATTGTTGGGTTCAATGGTGCAATTGTTCCTCTTTTACTTAGAGCTTTGAAAATAAACTCCTCTGGGGCTTACCTTTTGAGCAACCGTGAGCTTTTTGAAAGTCATCATCATAGGCTTTTGGAAATTTCGGAACAAAACAGCAAACATAAACACATGCTTCTTTCCCAGGAACTATATGCCTTGCTCACTGACCTGACCTATTGCCTGACTCATATTTCTTCAGGCAGTGCCGACTATGGAAACCCTACTATTACAGCTGTTATCGAATATATGGAAATAAACTACGGCGAGGATATTTCCTTAGACACCCTCGCTCAGATTACCTCTAGAACACCAGAATATCTCTGTAGCATTTTTAAGGAGCATACAGGCATCACCATAGTAAAATACCTTAGCAATATCAGGCTTTTGCATGCTCAAATATTACTGGTGCAAGAGCCTTCCATGCCTATCAATGAGATTGCCAAAAAATGTGGCTACAGCAGTGCCAGCTATTTTGGCAAAGTTTTTTATAAGCAATATAAACTTACTCCTAATCAATATCGTATGAGTCACATTATTTAAATTGTTCTACAATACATTAATATTTTACTACCATTGTTAAATAACTAAGATTGAACCTGCCTCGCTTACGTATTACATTATTGTTAGATAATGAAAGTCACACATATCTTACAAATAATGGAGGGTTTTATGAGTAAGTCAGAATTCAGAGTAGACGAAAAAGGCATCGGCACATTATACGTGGATAATGAGCCATTTTTTATGCATAGTGGAGAGATTCACAATTCAAGTGCATCTACACTTGCAGAAATGAAAAATCAGATTTGGCCACAGGTGAGAGAATTAAATCTTAATTCTTTGATTGTTCCTATTTACTGGGAATGTATTGAGCCAGTTCAAGGTCAATATGATTTCACTCTTATTGATGGTATTATCAGCCAGGCAAAAGAAGAAGGAAAAAAGCTGGTTTTCCTATGGTTTGGTCTATGGAAAAATGCAGAATCAATGTACATCCCTGGTTGGATGAAAACCGATTCAGACAAATACTTTTTAGCACAGAAGGTTAATGGGGACAGAATCAACACAGTTTCACCACTATGTCACGAAGCTGTTGTGGCAGATAAAACTGCATTTGCTGCCATTATGGCTCATATCAAAGCCATCGACGAAAATGACTGCACAGTAATTGCAATGCAGGTAGAAAATGAAATCGGTGTACTTGGCACTGCCAGAGATTATTCTCCAGCTGCAAATGAACTGTTTAACGCTGCTGTTCCAGCAGAAATTGCAGACCTTTATAATGTGTCAGGCACCTGGAAAGAAGCCTTTTCAGATGACGCAGAAGAATATTTCATGGCATACCATTTTGCGAAGGCTGTGGAAGAAATCACACAAGCTGGTCAGAAGGAATACCACCTGCCTTGCTATGCAAACGCATGGCTAAAGCAGTACCCTTGGGCTCCAGGCTCTTATCCAATGGGTGGACCTAATGCTTCAGTTCACAAAATATGGAAATGCGTCGCACCTTCTTTATTTGCACTAGCTCCTGATATCTATGTGCCATATTGCGCTGATGTTATGGATGAATACGCCGGGGAAAACCCACTTTTCATTCCTGAAATCAGAAAGGATGCCGTTGCATCATCCTACGCCCTATACGCTCAGCTACATCACAATGCAATTTGCTTCTCACCATTTGGCATAGAAGAGCTTGCGCTTGACCCAGAGCTTGTGGACAAGCCACCAATGGAAGTTATGATAGCACTAAACATCGACCCTAGCGCATTTGATACCAGAGGAAGCAAGGAAGTTTTATCCGCCACCTACAAACTGTTAGATGAACTAAAGCCTCTATATTTGAAATATCGCGGAACCGACAAGCTTCAATCATTTGTACGTCACGGAGAAAATGATTACGGTTGCTTCATCCGCTGCGCCAACTACGATTTCAAAGTAGGCTATTCACCTAGAATGTCTGGAAAGCCACTTGGCAGCATTTCAGTATTTGAATTGGCTGACAACAGGTTTTTATTCATCGGACAAGAGTCTTCCTTAAATATTGAGGTAAAGCCTGGTGAAAACAAAATTGCAGGTATCTCAAAATTCGAAATAGGTCACATAAAAAACGGTGAATTCATTTCAGATAAGCTACTAAACGGTGACGAAAGAATGGCTATACGTTTTGGCTCTATGCCTACAGTTTATATGCTTGAGCTTTATAAATACTAAAACAAATGACTTCTTGCTGACTTAACAATGAAATTGTCAGCAAGAAGTCATTATTTTTTTAAGCTTCTGGTACTATTTATTTAATAGTTACTGGAAGCTTTCCTGTTGGATTGCTTCCACCAAACAATGTGTAAATTGCTGCTGGTATATTAGGATTGTACTGCTTTGAGTCAGGCTTTCCTGTAGGCAATTCTGCCATTCCCTTTGCGCAGTAGCATGCCATTATACCATCTGCTCCTGGACACATTGTCACATCATAAGGTAATTGGGCACTTAGTAAAATAAACTTTCCCCCGTTCTCATGAGTCTTTGTCAAAAGCTTATTTGCCAAATCCTGGTTTGCAAAATCAGCTGAATAATTGGCTGAAATCATGATTACAACATCTGCTCCATCTATAGCAGAAAGGACGCTTTCTTCTGGCATATCCTTTGTGCTAACACTCACTATGTTATCGCTGTTTACACTCACCTTTGCTTCCTTCAGCTTTTCAATTCCATACAAAATAGAATTTGCCTGATTTGCAGCTGGATAAAGCACAACTGCCTTTTGTTCAGAAGTTATAGGAAAGGCATCATCATTTTTTACAGCTGTAATGGCATCCACAGCTATGCTCCATTCTATCTCATGGTGTGCTTTTGAGCCGACAGTTTTTTCTGCAACAGCCTCTGATGGTGTGATTCTGGAAGATTTCTTCATTAGGTTCAATGAATCATCATGCATCAATCCATATTTTGCCTTCATTTTCAAAATTCTGTATACGGATTCGTCCACCCTCTCAGAGGATATGCTTCCATCATTTATCTGAGCAACAACACCAGCTATATATTTGTCCAAATGGTCTAGTCCCTCTTGTGATTGTAAATCCACAGGCATAAGAATCATATCTGCACCTGCATTAATAGCCAGCCTTGCGGAATCCATCTCGTCAAAGTGTTCTGAAATCGCAGCCATATCCATAGCATCTGTGATGACTACACCCTCATATCCAATATCCTGTCTTAAAATATCAGTCAAAATAGTTTTTGATAATGTGGCTGGTAAATAAATCTCTTCTCCAGTTGATTTAGAGATATAAGTCTGTGATTCTATCTTTGGATACTGGATGTGAGCTGTCATTATAAAATCAGCATTCTTTGCCACACCTGCAAATGGAACTAATTCCACCTGCTTCAGCTCATCATAAGTTTTATCTATCTTTGGAAGCCCTGTATGGCTATCAGTGCTGGTGTCTCCATGTCCAGGAAAATGTTTTAAAGCCGCCATTACTCCATTATTGTGAAGTCCCTCAATGTATTTTGCTCCAAACTGTGCAACCACCTCTGGGTTGTCGGAAAATGAACGCACTCCGATGATTGGATTTGCAGGGTTATTATTCACATCCATTACAGGAGCAAAATCCACATTGATTCCCTGAACTGCCAGCTCATTACCTATTACATAGGCTGCCCGATATGCATTTTCTGTTTCACCAGTAGCTGCAATTGCCATATTTCCAGGCATTGCTGTTCCAGTATTGAGTCTTGTGATATATCCGCCTTCCTGATCAATGGAAATCAAAAGTGAGCTTTCTGCTCCACCCTCCAAATTAGCCGTCTGCATTGATTTAATCAGAGATGTTGTCTGCTTGGCATCCTGGCAATTTTGTGCAAACACTATCACTCCACCAAAGCCGTATTTGCTTAGTGTGGCTTTCTGAGCTGCATTGAGCTCAGTAACATCTTCTTTTGTATCTCCTGTCTCCCAGTATCTGAATGCTGGCATTAGCATCTGCGCCACCTTCTGCTGGGTGGTCATGTTGTCCACCATGTCTTTTATTTTGTCGTCAGCCCGGGCAGTAAGTGGACTGGCAGAGAATACAAAAGTGGTCAATGTCATACACATTGCCATAAATACTGATAATCTCTTTTTTAACATTTCATTCCTCCTTGGATTAACTATTGCTCATTTCATATGAAAATCAAAAGTCTACCCTAATTTATAAAATAAAGATATGTAGTAATTGTTAAAATCAAGGTGGATTTTAAAATTTCCCGTCTCAACATATTGGGGGTAACTACTAAAATGTTGTAACTCTTTAGCACATTATTTAAAATAAACTATGACTTCTTGCTGACTTAACAATGAAATTGTCAGCAAGAATCCTGCTTTGCAGGACAACTTTTCCATTACATGTAAAAGTTGGTCAGATACGATTTCCGTTTTTCTGATGAAAAACAAAAATCTATAAGAAAATCTAAGAAAGGTCTAATGTTATGAAAAACAAACTTATAGCTATCCTTGGCATGTCAGCCTGCACTCTGGCTTTGGCGGGCTGTGAAGTGAATTTATCTACTGATTCAAGCAACAGTGATAACACAGAAAATGCTATTTCTGCTACCATTATTGATCACCCATTAGAAGCAACAGAAGATGGCGTGGTCTATGCAACAGGTAGTTACCCTGAGATTGTGCTTTCAAATGAATCTGCTGCACATTATCCAAATCTTAAAAAGACACTTGAAGTGGAAAACGCATCCTGGAAGGACAGTGCCGAAAGCGTAGTGGCTGAATATGCCGGCTACGCCATAGAATATCCTGATGACATGGCTGGCACTTATGAAGACTCCACTACTATAGAGATAGTGCGGGCAGACTCAAAGCTATTTACAATACTAGGAAACAGCTACATGGAATCAGGTGGTGCCCATCCTTCCCACAACACATTTTCCATTAATTTGGATGTAAGCACCGGGCATTATCTCTCACTTTCTGAAGTGGTTACAGACACTGGAAAACTGGTACCTGTTATCAGGGATAAGGTGTATGAAAAGTATCCAGAGAATAAAGAAGAAATTGAAAATTATATAGTATGCTGTGCCACTGATGATGACCCATTTGAAACATTGATGGAAGATGAAGCCTACACCTGGACTCTCACCGAAGATGGCTTACATATTTATTTTTCTCCTTATGAGATAGCAAGCTATGCCGCTGGGGATATGGATGTGGTTATCACAGAAGATGATATACCTGGTTTGATTCAGAAGGCTTACACCATCTCGGATTCTTCAGATTTGGAGTCAAACATCTCTACTAAAACAGCAAAGAAAAAATCCTTAGAGCCATATTACGAGGAGTATAGCGATTACGATTACTATGATGAAGAATACGATAATGCAGTAGCTATCTCCAATCCCTCTTGGCACAGATATGTTAGTGAAGATGCTAAGCCTGCATCAGATGCGCACATTACACTGACTGAGCTGACAAAGGACAAATCCGATTGGCTGGATACCAGTGTTTGGGCTGAAAAAAATGGATTTGAGCTTGCATTTTTAAGCTATGGGGATGGCAACTACTATTATGCCCCAGGTGACGGTGGTGAATATGGATATGAATATACCACATTATTCCTATACGACTATGCCACAAGCGAACTGCTGCACACCTATGACCTAAGCATTTTATGTAATGGTCCTGATGATGAAGAAGGCAACGAATCCTGCACTAGCCAGTACATACATTGGGCTCAGGCTATGGATGGTGTTTTGTATGTGGCTTTAGGTCATAATGGCTATGCCTCAGAAGAACCCTGGTCAAGCTATATGGTGGCAATTGATATGTCAACTGAGACAGTTCTTTGGCGAAGCGAACCACTTGTAAGCAACGCTTCAAATTTCAAAATTGTAGATGATACAATCATCTGCGGTTATGGCTTCACCGATGAGCCTGATTATCTATATCTTCTGGACAAAAATAATGGTGAGAAAATTGAGGAAATCAAATTGGAAAGTGCTCCAGAGCAGATGGAAATCGTGGATGACACCCTATATATTGCTACTTATGATACTGCATACACCTTTAAGATAAACAGATAATGTAAATGCCAGCTCGATAATGAGCTGGCATTTTGCTGTATTTCACTCTGCTTTAGCTAGTTTACTGCTTAATCAACATCTGCTTCAAAGGGTACTGCTGGAATATGATTTGTGTTGTAAAGATTTACAATATAGAATTTATCCTTGGCAAATAATACCTTTACAACACTATCTAAATCACCATTTTCAGGGGTGAGCTTTACAGAATTTCCTGATGTTTCATAGTTGAATGCAATCTCAACATTCTTCTCATCCACCAGTTTTAAGGCATTTATCCCATTTCCTTCCAAAATGAGTCCATCTTTTGCATTTGCAAAGGAAATGACTATACTGTTTTCTTCTTTTGTGACACTTTCCATTTCTGGTGCATCACACAATACATCCCTTTCATACACATGCCCCATAGCAAGTAAAGCCATGCGCTCTCCCACCGGCTTTTTGTTCTTTGGATGTATATCAAACTGTTCTCCCATATCCGAAGCGGAGCAAAGATACGTGTTTTTCACCTTTTTTGAAACATTATATTGAGCCTCTCTTATCAGGTCATATCTATTATTAGTTACCTGAAGCCAGTGTTCAAAGCCTGGTAGCTGCACAATGATGAATGGTAACATGTCATCACAAAGACTATCCCTCCAGTCAGAAATAAGTCCCGTTAGCATGGATTCATATAAATGTGCTCTAAAGCTTTCATCATCACTTTCCCCTTGATACCAAAGCACTCCTCGCACTGCAATAGGAGCGATTGTCTTTAGCATGTGCTCATAAAGAGCCCCTGGGATAGCACTTGGCATAGGTTCACCGCCTTTAAAGGATTCAATATCTATACCTGTTGCTACCATTTTTGCAAAAAATTCATTCAGCTCCTCTTGTGAAGGAGTGCGTGGCATAATCATTTCGTAAAATGGATCTGCAAATGGATTACCTCTATCATTCATACTATTAGACAATTGCCTGTTATAATAATCCTTCATATCTGTGGCAGCAGCAAACTTATCATAGTCATCCATCCACTCTTTGCCGCATTTTTTGACCGTATCTGGATTCATCCAGGCTGCTGAAACTGTGCCACCCCAATTGCAGCCTATTATTCCCACTGGAACCTGTAGTTCCTTTTGCACAGTTGCCGCAAAATAATAGCCTACTGCACTGAAATATTCTATATCCTCAGCAGTAGCCTTTCGCCAGATACCCATTCTGCTATAATCAAAGGCTTCCTCCTGCCCATCAAAGGCCAGCTCTGGCACATCATAAAATCTGATGTTGGGATTATTGCAATCAGGCTTCACCTGAGACAGATTCTTTTCATATCTCATGTGGAATTCCATATTAGACTGACCTCCTGCCAGCCATACTTCACCCACTGCCACATTTTCTAGAATTATTGCATCATCACCTGATTTAACAATCACTTCATCACTGCTGGTTGCCCTTAGAGGCTGATATTCCAAGCAAAATCCTCCATTTGCATCCGCCTTTGCCTCAATATGCTGCCCTTGAATGTCCAGTGTTACCACTGCTTCAGGACTGGTTTTCCCCCAAAGGTGTCCCATTTTTTCCCTTTGTAAAATCATCCCCGATTGAAAAATCTTTGCAAGCTTTAACATTATAGTTCCTCCTGTGTTAAATAATTGTCCGATTCCGAACTATTTATCTATAATATTATAATTAACCCTGCATAGAATTTCAAATTAATTCTACATGAAATGCAGCAAAACAAAAAAGGCAGTGGGAGAAAAGCTCCAACTGCCTTAGATTTCTTTATAATACTTATCCTATCAAGTTCGCAACAGCTATGGCATAATCACCTTGATTTGATATAGAGATTTTTACATCCGTAGCCCCTATCTGCTTTAATATTCCGTCCATATACTCATTTAAAACAAACTTCGGAGCTCCGTTGCCAAGTCTTATGGTTTCTACTTTTCTAAAATCAAAATCAACATCAGTGAAACTGCCACAAACAGCTTTGTAAACAGCCTCCTTCACCGCAAACCTGCCAGCCAGGAACTGATAATAGTCTGTTGCATTATCAGCATCAGCAATTTCATTACTGCTATAGGTTTTCCTGACAAAGACACCCTCAAGTCTTTTGTCCAAGTCTCTTATTTCACTTATTGAAACCAGGTCAATTCCGACCCCCAAAACATTACCCAAGTGTCATACCCCCGTCAGTAACCTGCTGTGCTTTGTTTGGCAAAATTATTTCTGTCCCATTGCACGGACTGCTGAAATAACAACATTACCCTTGATTTCTGAAACAGGTGCCCCTCTAGAGCAATCACAAACAATGCTGTTAAATCCCTGAAGCATTGGTCCGTATGCATCAGCATGACCAAATTGCTGGATAAGCTTTACAGCTGTGTTACCCACGTTAAGGTCTGGCCAAATAAGCACATTAGCCTTGCCTGCCACCTTGCTCTCACGATTAACCTTCTTTGCTGCAACTGCTGGAACAATAGCTGCATCAAGCTGAAATTCACCATCGATATCAAGGTCAGGTCTCTTTTCATTTGCTATAGCAAGTGCTTCCTTAACCTTGTCGATAAGCTCACCCTGACCTGAACCAAGTGTTGAATAGCAAACCATTGCACATCTAGGCTCCCAGTCAAGAAGTCCTTTTACTGTATCACATGCTGAAATAGCTATATCAGCAAGCTGCTCTGGAGTAGGATTAGTACATACTGCACTGTCACCTACTGCAAGAAGCTGTCCCTCACTACCCTCAAATCCTGGAATATCGCAAAGACCGATTGAAGAAACTGTACTGATTCCTTCCTTTAATCCGATAATCATCTGACCTGCAAGTAGCACATCTCCTGTAGTATTATCAATACCTGCAAATGTAACATCTGCATCACCTACTGCCTGCATAGCCATTGCATAGTAGAGTGGATTTTCCATTCTACGTCCTATAGCCTTTTCCTTTAACATTGTGTGTGGAAGTGCCACATATCTGGCAACCACATCATTCTTATAGCTTTCTTCTGCGATATCAATTATCTCAAAAACGCTTTCCTCATAACCTCTTTCGGCTATAAGCTCCTTGATGCGTGTACTATCACCTACTAAGATAGGCTTAATGTAGCCTTCTTTACCTGTCTCATAGGCAGCCTGCATCATCTTTTCATTTTCAGCCTCAGGAAAAGCCACCTTCTGTGGATTTGCCTTTGCCTTTTCATAAATCTTATCAAGTACGCTCATTATTAAAGCTCCTCTTCAACCTTATCAACTAAATCGCCAATTGTTTTGCATGCTGCTGCATCAGAAAGCTGAATCATTGCATCTAACTCATTCTCAATTTCTGAAACAAGACCAACCATCATAACTGAAGTTCCGCTGATGTCCTCACCAAATACAGAATCTACGCTAAGCTTTGCCTCATCTGCGTTGTAGCACTGTGCTACCATCTTAATAATCTGTGCCTCAAGTTCTTTTCTTTCCATTTTCTAAATCCTCCTAATCCGCCTGCTACGCAGACAAGCATGATTAATTCTCCGCTCAGCATAAAAAGCTTCGCTTGAGAATTATCATAGCTTGTCTACTGCAGGCTCATCTCAAAGTTAATAATATTCCGGCAGTTACGCCTACAAGCCTCATCTAATAATTGTTTTTCTTTATTACATTCATCAATCCGTACTCGCAAACTTGACATATGTACGGCTAAATGATTACTGCTCGTCTAACTCGTATACTACTGTCTTGAATCCACCGTCACGATCGATGATTTTTGCGTGAACTGGAAGTGGGAGCTTCTCCAAAAGCTCTGGGCGAGTCTTTTTGCTGATGCCAATAACTACACCGTTAAATTCTGCACCCTCTTCTGTTTCGATAACACCGTATGCATATTTGCCCATTCTTTCCTTGTATTCAGGCTTTGATGAAAGTGGTGCTGGCAATACGATAGACTTCATAACAGCCTTTCCGCTAAGCTCTACCCACTGGGTATCGTCACAACCACATGAGTTACAAGCATAAACAGGTGGGAACTCTACAGCACCACATCTGTTACATTTTCTACCTAAAAGCTTGCCCTGCTCTAAGCCTTCGTAGTAAGTCTGAACAACCTTTTCAAGCTTTAGCTTTGATTCTTTAGCTGGCTCCTTTGATGGCTCAAAATCCTCTACTGTCTCAAGCATGATAGCTGCAACGTTCTGAGAACCGCCGTAGCCTCTGAGCATTGCTGTCTTAGGAAGCTTCTTTACCTGGTGCTCGCCACACTCGCCACGCATCTGCATACAGCATTCATATACGTCTGCAAGACCTGATGCTGCATGAGCATGACCAAAGGATGTACGTCCACCATTTGTATTTATAGGCTTGTCACCATCAAATGCTGTTCTGCCTTCACAGATATATTTCCAACCTTCGCCATATGGTAAGTAACCAGCAAGCTCTGCTGCATAAAGGTGTGATGTAATAATAAAGTCATTTGCAAAGAAGATATCCAGATCATCTCCAGACTTACCTGTAAGCTCGTATACCTGGCGAATAGCTTCCTTTGTTGCATTGATTTCAAAGTGAGGAGTTGATGCCTCGCATGCTGCACTACCAATACCGATGATTTCGATTGGCTTATGTCTTAAATTCTTGCAAAGCTCTGGAATCTTTTCTGTTGCAATAACGATACAAGCTGCTGCACCATCACACTTACGCTCAATACCTTCCATTCTAAGGAAATCACCAGACTTTGGATTGTATGGACTTCTCATATAGTCCATAACATCCTCAAAGCCTTTTTCCTTTGCAATATCTTCAAATTCTTCGTGAGTAATAGCAAGTGGATTGTGTACAGCATTATGTCTATTGTTGATAGCCATGTGATTTAGTGTGTCATCCATCTGCTCTGGAGTGATACCACGTGTTCTAACGTAATCCTCTGCACAGTCATCATAGATAAGCTCCATTGGAGCCATAAGAGGTCTTGCGTAGGTCTTGTCATAAATCCATGAAGTAGTCTTAAGGAACTTGTCCATGGTCATCTTATCTCTCTTGTATGGGTGCTTTGGCTGCTCCACGCTCTCGCTTGGAGTAGGAATAGCATCACCAAATTCTACGGCGCCTGTAAGTACGCAATCATACTTTCCAGAAGCTACTGCGTTAGCTGCAATTTCAAGTGCAAGATAACCTGTACAGCATGCCTCTGAGTGATGCATTGAGCCTTTGCCCTTCATACCAAACCAATTTGCAACCTGTACGTTTGGTGTGATGTAGTTTGAACCATTAAGTGGGCTTGCTTCGCCGTGGAAGTAATAGTCTACATCTTTTGGCTCTACGCCTGCATCTTCCATTGCCTTGAGTGCTGCATAACCAAACATCTCGCCCTCTGTCAATCCAGCGGTCTCTGGATTATCGAGAGTGTTCATAAATGGAGTGCAGCTTACGCCTACAATAGAGACGCTTCTTGAATACTTATTAATCTTTGTCTGATTCATTGTTTCTCTCCTTTATATTGAATCAGGTGTCCAACGAGGAACCCCTGTATATTCCTTTGCCTGCTCTTCGCCATCAAGTACACGAATAGCACCTGCTGCCATAGCCTCAAGTTCGAACTCACCAGGATATGCTGTTACTGGTGCAATCCATGAACATGCTTCTGTGATGTCTGCCACAAGTTTTTTATTGTGAACCATACCACCACCAAGAAGAATTCCGTCTACCTTACCATGAAGAACTGTAGACATAGCGCCAATGTATTTTACAATCTGATATGTCATTGTATCCCAGATAAGTTTTGCATCCTTGTCACCAGCTTCTGCTCTGTTAAATACATCAAGAGCATCAGATGTTCCTAAGTGACTAACGAAACCGCCTGCCTTTGTTGTAAGTGCAAGAGTTTCTTTCTTATCAGGATGATCAAATGCGTATCTGATCATTTCTGCTGCTGGAATTGAACCACATCTTGTTGGAGCCATTGGTCCTTCTCCACCAACGATATCATTTCCATCAATCATCTTACCCTGTCTATGAGCTGATATTGAGATACCACCTCCGATGTGACAAACGATATAATTGCAATCCTCATACTTCTTACCATTTAAATTGCTATGTCGAATTGCTGTTTCCTTAAGGTTAAGGGCATGTAAATGTACATTTCTGTATACACCCTTAATACCTGTCATTCTTGCTTCTAAAATTAACTCATCTGTATCAGGTGGGTTAACTACGAATGCAGGCTTATTAAATTGTGTTGCAAATTCATTGGCAAGCTGTGAACCAAGCTGTGCCGGATGCTGAATACCGTTAGCACCACGTCTTGCATGGTCTAAGAGAACATCGCCAACCTTGTATGTGCCACCTTCTACAGCAAGAAGTCCGCCTCCACGTCCAACAAATGCATCAACTGATGATAAATCAACACCAGCTTTTTCTAATTCCTGAAGAATAATTTCTTTTCTGTAAGGAAGTTGTTCGCTAATGCCGCCAAACTCAGCAAGTTTTGAAGCATCATGAGAAACATTCACAGAAAACTTAAGCTCATCTCCTTCAAAGAAACCAACTTTTGTAGATGTAGAGCCTGGATTAATTGTTAAAATCTTGTAACTCATCTTTTTCTCCTAGCAATATTTTTCGTTTTTATCTATGATTATTGTAATTTTCATCCGAAAAATATCATATTTGTAAACCTTGATATCTTTTTCATTTATTGCAGAATTTGTATTTTAAAAATTACTGTTGCAATATTTGACTTTTATGTGTTGCACTGAAATTATTTTTTGATTATCTTCACAAGCATCTTTTGGAATAAGTCGCCTACAACACCTACATACCAAACACCTGCAAGCATTGCTACTCCTATTTGAACAGGCATACTTCCAAGTAAAGTAACATCCATAGGTCCCATGATTGTAAGACCTATTGCCCATCCTGCCAGCCATGCTGGAACAAATATAAATTTTTCAAGAGCAGAACCAATTATTACTGCAAGACCACCCATTACAAACAATGTAAGGTAAACTGTTGCGTTTGCTCCTAAGGTTGATGCAGCCATAACATTTGTTGCAATAACTGCCCAAATATCTCCACATAGGAAACCAAGGGAAACAGGAACAGCCATTTTTATATCATTACCTAAGCATGCAAATAATCCTGCGCATATAAGTGCAACTGCACCTACTGTCTCTCCGAAATATGGCGAAACAACTGCCCAAATTGGTGGAAGTAAAGCCACTGTAAAAGCCAGTGTAAGTGCGTTAATCCATTTTTCCTTCATATAATCTTTCCTCCATCTAATTCAAATTAGTAGGCCTTAATTTTTTATCAAGGAGCCGTACTATGGTTTATTTTAGGTTTTCGGATTATATAATCATATTTTGTTAGCTAAAAATCTTTTTCTACAGTTGCGTTTTAATATTTTTGCAAATAAAAGGTGCAACAGTCTTTTTTCAAGTGTTGCACCCTCATAATACTTTTGCTGGTAAAAATCTTATTACAGCGCTATTAAATTATTTTGCTTCGATGATTCCTCTATACTCGTGTTCTACGAAATTATCAGGCTTTGCAATATCGATTGCAGCAAGATATCCAGAACGTGTACACTGATCAACCTGGCCTGGCTTAATAGAATCACCAACTATAAATACTTCAGCGTCCCCTGCTGCAGCCTTTAATTCATCATAAGGAACTGTCTTCATACCAAGCGCGAATAGAATCGTGTCAGCAGGAATTGTCTGTTCACCATCGGCGTTCTCTACTCTTACTCCATCTGGTAAGATTTCAAGACACTTTGTCTTTGGCATAGATGCCATGCCATTATTTTCCATCTCCCAAACTAAAGCTTCACGATAGCTTCCGTATGCTTCATTTGCAACTCTGTCAAGCATTTCAACAACAGTTACTTCATGACCTAACTTTGTAAGGTGTAATCCAGTTTCGCAACCAACAAGCCCTCCACCAATCATTACAACCTTCTTGCCAACCTTAAGCTCTCCATCATAAACTTCCATAGCCTGATGTGCATTTTCAATACCCTTAATTGGAGGGCATGTTGGAAGTGAGCCAGTAGCAATTATCACAGTGTCTGCACCGAATTCTTTAATGAAATCAGGTGTCGCTTCTGTGTTAAGGCGAACATCTATGTCACGTTTTTCTACCTCACGGATAAGCACATTCTTGAAGTTACGAAGATCTGGCTTATCTACATCGATATCTGTGAAATAGAGAAGTCCTCCAAGATTTCCCTTTTTCTCAACAAGTGTAACCTTATGTCCTCTGGCTTAGCAAAATCAAATGGTCGAAAACCAGGGATACGAACAGCGTCCTTAAAGTTTACGTCTGTCTCTCCAACGATTACACAGGCATTTCCACCTGCTGCGCCACTCTCAAGCTTTCTATAAGTAAAATCTCTAGCCTCTGGATTTTGTACAATAAGTCCAAATGCCATTGGCGCACTAACGATACGATTTTTGTAGGTCACATTTCCTACTTTCATAGGACTCATTAAATGTTCAAATTTCATGATTATTCACTCCTTTTAAATTCCCTTAAACTGCTTATTTTTGTAGCGACCAATTTTGCTTGCTACAATTTCTCTGTTTTCTGGATTTGCAAAGAATCCACCCTGTGTGTGAGCAATCTCCTCAAGATGCTTTGCACGACCTGCTACAGTTGTTCTGTCCTTGAGAAGACCATCCTTCTGAATAACGAACTTCCACTTGCCATCAGCTGTCTGCTCCAGATTTCCACCTGCGCCGCATACCTGACACTCAATTGGATAGTGAAGGCCATCCCACTGCATTTCTCCAAGAACAAGTGCATTTGAGTGACAGTTTGGACACCATCCCATGTCCTCTTCACCGAGCCATCCTCTTTCTTCCACTGGTGTGTTAACAGCCTTGATAATGTTCTCACCCATCTTGTGAGCTCTTGCTATAAGTTCATCATCTAAAAGCACCTGTGATGGACCTGGAACTCTTGTAGCCAGCATCATATCTACCACCTTAAAATCTGTAGTAAACATGGTAGCCTGCATACCTTCAAGTGCCATAGACTGCCATGCTCTTGTAGAACCACCTACAGAAATAAGTCCAGCCACACGATCCTTGTGCTCTATTGCACCAATCGTCTCAAGGAATGCTGTCTCGAAGCTCAGGCTTCTCTGCGCAAATGTAAGATAGTTTGATGCAGGCATCAAATCGTATGTTGGTGCTGAAAAAATCACTGCATCCTGATTAAGCATAACTTCCATAATCTTTCTCTTGTCATCCTTCTTATCAAGAACACATCCAACATTCTTCCCCTGAGACATTCCGATAGTACAAGAAGTACAACCTGTACAATCCATAATGTTGTAGTCTCTAAGGTTTATCATAGTGACCTCTGCGCCTGCCTCCTCGCATGCAATGAGGGCTTCCTTCAATAAAATTTCGCTATTGCTGTCTTTTCTTCCGGCAGCAACACCCATAACTTTGATTGCCATATTGTTTCTCCTTTTACGTTTGTTTGATAAAAATATAACAATCTTTGCATACATAATCATCAGACATGAATCTGATAATTCATAAAAAAACACCATTACTTTTCCGACAAATGTCTGATATAATTCTTTTACTCAATAGGAGGCAAATATGGCTTATTTATCAACAATCATTAAACATATCAAGACATGCTATAGCATAAATATACTAGGTGATATTCCCGACAATCGTTCAATAACTACAGTACGTTTTTTGGATTCTACAGACTTACAGGTTAGCTATCTTACACCTGATGTTTTATTTATTGGAAAATATGAATATTATAAAGACTGTTCATTTTCTGGAAATGCATTATTAGTTGGAGCTGATTCTAATCAGCCTAAAGGTGATGCGATTCATATTAAAGAAGATATTGATTTATTTTCTTTGCTTAACTGCATCTCAGACTGTCTGATTGGCAATCAGTTATTGCAACGAAAAAAAGATGAATTATTTAATTTACTTCGTCATGGTCATGAATTGAATCTTATATTAAAAAAGGCATATAGCTATATTGATAATCCGATAAATGTGTGCGATAGCAGCTTTTCTATTTTGGACTCCTATCCTGCTGTATCAGATGAACGCAGCCTGGAAAAAAGGAACAATCGGCTTTCCCTTAAAAATGTTTTTTCAGATGACATGAAAGAGTCAAAGCTTACAGAGCATATTTTTCACAGCGTTTATCCTTTCATAACAAAGGTGGACAAATTTGAATACAATTGGGTGTTTGAAAGTATCAGAATCAATCAATTTGTAGTTGGTTACGTTTGTGTGAGGGGAAATAACAGGGATTTCACTGATGACGACCTTGAAATCATACACCATGTCACACAGTTAATTTCTATTTACCTGCAAAAAGGAGATGGCTTCGCAAATCCTCAGGGAATCAGAATCGACAGGTTTTTAAAAGACTTATTCCTGGGTCATTTCGATAGTGAAGAAAGCATAAAAGCAAGGATATCTTCTGGAGGATTTACACTTGGAAATTATTACTATTTAGTAGCCTACGATTTTGTGGACTCGCAAAAAAATCTGCTGTCAAAAGATTATTTTTGTAAACAGCTGCAGTCCATTTTTCCTAATGCTATCACTGGAACATTTGAAAGTATGTTAGTCTCTCTTTTACCAGCCAAGAGGCCTTCACCTTTTAATGAGTCAACATCAGACCGACTTTCTACATTTTTACAAATGAATAGAATGATTGCCACTATTAGCTTTGTTTTCACAAATTTGGAAGAAGCTCCTTTATATTTTGAACAATGCCAATGTATTTTTTCAATGATAAACAGCGAAGAAAACGTAGGGAAAATACTTTTATATGGTCAATACTGCCTCAGACATATAGCTTCAAGGCTTGATGATCCTGCTTTGTTTATGGCTACAGTCCACCCGGCTTTAAAATTTTTAGAAGCTTATGACAGAAATAACTCAACAGACTATCTAAATACCTTAAGAACCTATATACAAAAAAATAGAAGTGCCCCGGCAGCTGCCAAAGCACTTCATATACATAAATCAACTTTTTTCTATAGAATTGAAAAGATGAAATCATTATTTGATATAGATATATCAAACCCTGATAACATGTTTGCCTATGAAATATCCTTAAGACTTATGGATATAGCAAACGGCACTTCTATATTTGTTATTTAATAATTAAGCTTTAACATTACCATATGCATTTGTATCAACTGGCCATACACCTGGGTTGAAATCTGCATAAGGCTGCTTAAGTTCCTTAAGGTTTTTGATTGTTCCTGAAGGCTGAGCCTGAGTCTTGATTTCTGTAGAGTGCTCAAGCTTTCCACCCCAACGAAGTCGAGAACGATTAAGTTCCTCCTCTGTGTAGTGCATTGTAAATTTACCATCTACAATATCAAATGTTCCAAGGCTTCCACATACTAAGCATGAGGCTGTCTTTTTATCATGTGAGAACTGGATAAGTCTTGTATGGCAAATTGGGCATGTTCCCTCTTCATCACCGCGATATTTAATTCTCTCATCTTCATCCTCAGAATTAATAGAATCAACAATGTTCTTACCAACACGAGTCATTCTCTTCATCATCTCAGGATTTCCTGCTACATTCTCGCAAGCCATTGCCCCATAATATTCAACTGTATCTACTACATCAATTGCCATTGGGAATGTAAACTCATACATCATTGGAAGTGTGAGAGCAATCCATTCTTCTGTCATAGCGCCGCCTACAGAAATAAGTGCTGCTGAACGTTTCTTAAAGGCTCTTGCATCTGGAAGCTGCTCCTCAGGAACACCTGCTGCCTTGCCTTCGTCATATCTAGCCTTTCTAAATGTAATATCATGGCTAGGTCCAATACGGTCACAGATAGTTTTGAATCTTCCTGTAACTGATGTTTCATAAGTAGGGCAAGCCAAAATAACAGCATCTGACTGCATAACAGCTTCATCAAGGATATCGAAATCATCATGCTTTACGCAGTAGCCTCTGCCTCTTCCTGACATCATCCCAATAACACATGCGATGCAACCTGTACAATTTTCAATATTCAAATCGTCCGCACGAATAAATGCAACATCGCAGCCCTCTCTCTCGCACTCCA
>CAMNPQ010000009.1 GCA_946548305.1 uncultured Pseudobutyrivibrio sp. | reverse complement strand
GTTAGCAAGTCATACGAGGTTGGTAAGCCAGCCTTAGAAGATGTGACTATTCATATAGATCCAGGTGAGTTTGTTTTTATCGTGGGTGATAGTGGTTCTGGTAAATCCACCCTCATCAGACTTCTTTTAAAGGAGCTGGAGCCTACAAAAGGCAAGATTTACATAAATGGTCAGGATTTAAAAAAGGTTACCCACAAAAAGGTGCCTAAATACAGAAGAAATGTGGGGGTTGTATTCCAGAACTTCCGTCTTCTTCCAGACAGGAATGTGTATGAAAATATAGCTTTTGCCATGAAGGTTGTGGAAGCACCAAATAGAGAAATCAAGAAAAAGGTTCCTATGATGCTTTCTCTTGTTGGCTTGGCAGCCAAATACAAATCTCGTCCCAGCCAGTTGTCAGGTGGAGAGCAGCAGCGTGTGGCTATTGCCAGGGCTCTTGTAAATGACCCCAAAATCATTCTTGCAGACGAGCCTACTGGAAATTTGGACAGTGACAACACATGGGAAATCATGAGACTACTAGAAGAAATCAATCAAAGAGGCACTACGGTTCTTGTGGTTACTCACAATATGGAAATCGTCAGAGCCATGAATAAGCGTGTAATCACAATTAAAAATGGCGTAGTTGTCAGCGATGTTGGAGGTGAAGACTATGAAGATTAGTACACACATTTACAACATCGGACAGGGCTTGAAAAATGTCTGGAGAAACAAAATGTTTTCTTTGGCATCTATAGCCACGATGACTGCCTGCATATTTTTGTTTGGTATATTTTATTCCCTTGGAACCAATTTTCAAGCCATGGTAAAGTCAGCGGAAGAGGGCGTTGCTGTTACAGTTTTCTTTGATGAGGGAACTACACAGTCAAGGATTGAAGAAATAGGTGAGGAAATTTCCAAAAGACCTGAGGTTGCCAGCTATGATTTTATTTCAGCAGAGCAGGCATGGGAAGATTACCAGGAAGAATATTTTGGGGATAATCCCGATTTGGCAAAGGGCTTCGCAGACGATAATCCACTTGCCAACTCAGCAAACTATGAAATATATCTTGCTGATGTTGCAATGCAATCCACTTTAGTATCTTACTTAGAGGGCTTGGATGGCGTTCGTCAGGTTAATAAATCAGAGGTGGCAGCAAAGACTCTTACGGATATCAACAGAGCAATCACAGTAGTTTCCATGGCTATTGTCATTATACTGCTTGCTGTATCAGTCTTTTTGATTAGCAATACGGTCATGGTAGGTATTTCTGTTCGTAGAGAAGAAATCGCCATTATGAAGCTCATTGGAGCAAAGGATGCATTCGTTAGACAGCCATTCGTGGTGGAAGGTGTATTCATCGGGCTTATAGGTTCAGCAATACCACTTGTGCTATTGTATTTTATCTATGAAAAAGTGATTACATACGCAGCAGATGAGTTCAATTTCCTGAGCAATATGGTGACATTTATTCCAGTTGAGACAATATTTAGAACCTTGATTCCTATTTCATTAATACTAGGTATTGGTATAGGCTGGATAGGTTCAAGAGTTACATTACATAAGCATCTTAGAGTCTAGTGTTAGATTATTTAGGGGAGTGTCAGGGGTTTCCTTGACACTTTCTGCGCTATATAGAAGATTGATTTAGAAAGGCATTATTAATGAACACGGAATTTGAAACAAATTACGCTCCAGAGGCTGCTTTAGAGTCTGCTCCCAAAAAGAAAATATGGCCAGTTGTTTTAGCAGCCATTATTGGAATTATTGTAGGAGCAATAGTTACAGCAGCAGTTTCTATTTTTGTTATAACAAGACAGAAGTCGAATCTGGACAACTCATCCAAGGATGTAATAGAAAGCATCACTGGAGAAACTGATAGTGAATCTATAAATTTAGGAAATTTAGATGATTCCAACAACAAACTGGAAACACTTCTATACATAATTAAAAACTATTATTATCAGGATGTTGATAATTCGGCACTTATAGAAGGTGTTTATCACGGGCTGGTAACAAGCCTTGACGACCCATATTCATCATATTATACAGCTGAGGAATATGAAGATTTGCTCCAGACGATTACAGGAAATTATGCTGGCATAGGAGCACTGTTACAAAAGAATATTGAGACAGGTGAAGTAACCATAACAAAGGTTTACGCTGACACCCCGGCTGAAAAAAGCGGACTTTTAGCAGGAGACAGTATCGTATCTGCCGATGAATACCTGGCAGTGGATGAGGATTTGGACGCATTTGTGCAACACATAAGAGGTGATGAGGGCACAGATGTGGAGCTGTTAATAAACAGAGACGGGGAAGAGTTGACTGTTACCTGTACCAGAGCACTGGTTTCTGCCCCTACTGTTGAGCACCAAATGCTTCAAGGCAATGTAGGCTATATTGCAGTTTCCCAGTTTACAGAAAGCACCTATGACGATTTTGTGGAAGCCTATGAGGATTTGGAAAGTCAGGGCATGACTTCTGTTGTATTTGATATGAGAAACAACGGTGGCGGCCTGGTGGATTCTGTTGTGGAAATTCTTGATTACCTGTTGCCAGAAGGCACAGTGGTATACACCTTGGATAAATATGACAACAAGGAAGAATTTACATCTGATGGAAAAACTCATAAGGATTTGCCATGTGTTGTACTGGTAAATGAAAACACTGCGAGTGCAGCAGAGATTTTCACAGGTGCTGTGAGAGACTTCAACTATGGAACAATCATAGGCACTAACACATTTGGTAAAGGCATTGTGCAATCCACTATTCCACTGAATGATGGCTCAGCTGTAAAGATTACAACTCAGACATATTACACCCCAAGTGGCGAATCCATCCATGGAAAAGGCATAGCTCCTGATATGGAACTTGAATATGAGTTCTTAGGAGGAGAAAATGACACCTACAGTGTGGACTTTGACAATCAGATACAAAAAGCATTAGAGGTACTTGCTGGTAACTAATACCAGCCTAATAAAGAAAAGAGGTGATTTCGTGATAGAGCTAGATCAATTCAAACAGCGACTGGTTTCGCAAAAAAATTCTATGACGGAAGTGAGGGATTCACTTTGACGTCGCAGCCAAGAAAGCTCGCATAGAGGAGCTGGAGAGAGAGATGGAGGCTCCTGATTTTTGGACGGACGCTGCCGCATCCACAGCCAAAATGAAGGAACTAAAATCTATGAAGGATGATGTGGCTGTCATAGACAAGCTGGAAGATTTATATAGTGAAATCGAAGACTATATTGAGCTTGGAAACGAGGAGGAGGATCAGGAAATTGTAGACACTGTAGCCCTTCTCATTGAAGAGTTTGAAAATGATTTGGAGACTCTTCGAATGAAGACACTGCTTTCAGGGGAATATGATGCTGACAGTGCTATTGTGACACTACATTCAGGTGCCGGTGGCGTGGAAGCCTGCGATTGGGCTGGCATGCTTTATCGTATGTATAGCCGCTGGGCAACTGATGCAGGCTTTTCAGTGGAAGAGCTTGATTACCAGGAGGGTGACGAGGCTGGAATTCAGTCTGTGACCTTTGAGGTGGCTGGAGAGAATGCCTATGGCTATTTAAAATCTGAAAAGGGTATTCACCGCCTTGTGCGTATATCCCCTTTCAATGCCCAGGGCAAACGTCAGACTTCATTTGCCTCTTGTGATGTTATGCCAGATATCAAAGAGGATTTGGACGTGGAAATAAAGGACGAGGACATTCGTATAGACACCTATCGTTCATCTGGTGCAGGTGGACAGCATATCAATAAAACAAGCTCTGCCATACGAATCACCCATTTCCCTACAGGAATTGTGGTCACTTGCCAAAATGAGCGAAGCCAACACCAGAATAAGGACAAGGCTATGCAGATGCTTAAAACAAAGCTCATGCTTTTAAAACAGGAAGAAAATGCTGCAAAAGCCAGTGGCATTCGTGGCGAGGTTTCGGAAATTGGCTGGGGAAATCAGATTCGTTCCTATGTTTTACAGCCATATAAAATGGTAAAGGATTTGCGCACAGGGGAAGAATCTGCAAATGCAGATGCAGTTTTGAATGGCAAGCTTGCACCATTTATGAATGCCTATCTAAAATGGCTTTCTTTGGGATGTCCAGATAGAGGTGCCATGGACACAGAATGAATACAAGTCTTTGTTAAAATGTCTCTTACGATGGAGGACATAAAAGTATGAATATGAATCATAAGCTGGCAAAAATAATGGGTATGGCTACAGCTATCAGTTTTTTGCTAGTTCATATCTTTATAATAAATGTATTTATGCAGTGTCATGTGACACCAATGGTGTATTTTAATGTATTTAGCATAAGCTTTTATGCCTTTATGATTTTTGTAGCCTACAAAGAATGGTTTAGGCTGTTTGCCGTTGGAGTATATATGGAGGTCATATTGCACATGACCCTTGCGGTGTGCTTTACTGGCTGGGACAATGGGTTTCAGGCTACCATGCTGGGTATGAATGTGCTGGCACTTTATGCAGAATATGTAGGGCGAACACTGAAGCTAAAGCATACCCCGATGCTTCCGTTTTGCATCTGGGGAATGCTTTCCTACGTATTCTCTTATGTATTTGTGTATTATAATGGCTATGAATATGAAATGCCTGCTAAGGCATCCTTTTGGCTGACTATTATATGGGCAGTGATAACATTTGCCATAACACTCACTGTGTTAGAGATATTTGTGTGGATTGTAAATTCATCTGAAGACAAGCTAGAGTATCAAATGTCTCATGACAAACTGACGGGATTACCAAACAGATATTTCTTTTCCAATTATGTTAAAGAAATCAAAAAGGATAATGGGCTGAGAAATCGTTGGATAGCCATTTCTGATATAGATGATTTTAAAAACATAAATGATTCCTTTGGTCACAACTGTGGAGATTACGTTTTATCCACCATAAGTGATTTGTTTAGTCAGCAGGATGATGTGCTGTGCTGCAGGTGGGGCGGTGAAGAATTTATTTTTGTAAGCCCCTACAGAGCAGACAACGACTGGGGATATATGTATCTGGACAAGCTGAGAAAAGAAGTGGAAAACTACGAATTCAGCTACAATGGAAACAGATTCCATGTGACCATCACTATGGGCATGGCAAAATATGAAGAGGGCATGACTACAGACAACTGGATAAGCACAGCTGATAAAAAGCTCTATGAAGGAAAGCAGACAGGCAAAAACAAAGTGGTAGGTGAATAAAAACTATCTGTCCGCTTCAAGAGCACTGTAGTAGGAAAGCACCTGGCTTAGAAATTCCTCTATCTCCAGGTCTGACATGTATCGCACCATGGAATCCTTTGTACTCACAAGATATGAGGCATCATAGAATACTGTGTCAAACTCGCTGCTTGCATCAGCATCAAAAAGGCTGGTGCCTAAAAAATAATTTTCATGGTCTATATCCAGATAATCTAGCACTGTTGGGGCAAGACAAAGAGAATTGCGCCCATTTACATCTACCACGGATGGAGTGACACCCTTATAGTAGATAAACAAAGGTATTTCGTCGGCATCTGTGCATTCTCTCAGATAATTTGGAAATGCATTTGTGTAATCCTGATCTGAGTAGGTGCAGTGGTCTGTAGTAAAAACCAAAATAGTATTGTCAGATAGTGCTGATGAGTTGAAAGCATCAATAAACTTACCAATCTGGCAATCCAGATAATAAAATCTATTCAGCACAGAATTTTTTCCATCACCAAACACCTCATCTGGTGAATCGAATGAAACGTGAGTTCCAAATGTGTACATGCTGATGAAAAAAGGATTTTCATCCTTTGACAAATCTGAGGCATAATCAAATAGAAAATTATAGGCTTCTGAGTCGTTCATACTCATGTTGTACCCGGAAAGCTGTTCTGGGTCTGTGACAACACCATCAAATCCCAGATTTTGACAATAACTGGAAAATTCCTCATTGAAAGGCTCCGTATCTATAAAGGATGTGGAGTATCCATTATCTTTTAAAATATCTTGAAGGGAAATAAGATTGTTTCCTTTTTCGTCATCATCTAATTTGTATCCGCTATATAACTGGCCCTGAACACCACGCAAGGTAGGAAAGGTATGGTTGTAATAATTTGAAAAAGCAAGGCTTTCCTTTTCTAATGCCTTTAGGTTTGGCATAATATTTCTTTCATCAGAAATGATGTTATAGGACAAGCCCTCTGTAAAAATAAGGATTACATTAGGATTATCAGGGAGATTTTCAGGCTTTGCCACTGCATCAGCCAGCCCATCCTTATAATAAGTAGAAAGTGCCACCGAAGGATCTCCTAAAGCTTTTTTTACATTTTGATAACGAAAATGGTCTACAAATACTGTTGCAAAGCTTTGTACCGGGCTAAAGCGTTTGGATTCAAAATGAAAGCCTATTTCTGCTGATAAAAGGAGAAAAAGCAGGATAATCAAAATTTTGTAATTAACATGTTTGGTGAGGGAGTTTCCTCTGATAAAAACAATGGCAAGAGCCAGTACCACTCCTAATATGTATACAAAAACCTTGCCACCTAAATCCTCTAAAAACTTAATATTTTTAAGCATAGTAAGTGTGACAAAGCTGTTGCCGAAATACAACACAACCATTTGAGCCACATATATAAAAAATAAAAGATTTGCAAAAAGCCAGGCAAATATATTTTTCTCCACTAAAAGATTGTAGATTACAAATATCAGTGCCAACTCTACCAGCCCTACAAAAAAATATAAAGGATTTTTCGTGGTTGAAATAGTCAAAATACTAAGAACCAATGCCAACAAAAACTTTATACATGTGAGCAAACTATTCAATCTGTTTTTATCTTTAAATAAATTCAAAACCTATCTCCTTATTTATGGACAAAGCCACATTTATGATTAGTTATTTTTCTTCAAGAATTTTTCATTGTTGATAATGAAACGTTCGTGGGTGCCCTTGCCTATGATATTGTCTCCATCAAAGCATGTAACTTCAAAAACAAGACGACGTCTATCAATTTCAGTAAGAGTAGCTTCACAGGTGATGGTGTGACCGATTGCTGAGGCGCGGTCGTGGCTGATGTTTGCCTTTGTGCCGACACTGCCTTCCCCCTCACCAAGCTCTGGCTGAATCATTTTCCAGCAGGTTTCCTCCATGAGAGCCAGCATTGCTGGTGTGGCAAACACATCAAGTGCGCCGCTGCAGAAAGCCTTTGCTGTGTTATCCTCTGTCACGATTGTCTGGGCTTTGCCCTTCATTCCTATTTCTAGCATAATGTTATTCCTTTCTCCTGTTTCCTTATATAATTTGTATGTCAAAAGTGGATGTGATAAAATATCTAAGTTATATCTAGATAAGAGTATCAAAAAAGGACTTTAGCTGTAAAGTATAGGTTTTATTAATGGGCGTAAAAACACTTAAAGAATCGTCCACCGGCACAGACAATAATCTGAATCTGGTCAGACTGATTGCAGCCTTTATGGTTATGTACATGCATTCCCTTGCACTTTGCCAGGCAAATCAGGAGGCGGATTTGATGTATACCCTTACATTTCACAAGGCACTTTCTGGACAGGTTGGGGTGGATATATTTTTTGTTATCAGTGGATTTTTAATATATAGAAGCTATGAAAGAAAAAATAACATTTTAAGCTTTTTAAAAGCCAGATTTTTGCGAATTTGGCCCCTTTTAGCAGCATTTATACTGGTGACAGCTTTCATCTTAGGACCAGCCTTCACCACACTTACAAGGGAGGAATATTTTGCTGGAAATATCAATGAATACCTGCTAAACCTTTTGTTTATATCAGGTGATAACAGATTGCCTGGGGTATTTGCAAATCATATCAATAAAAGCTCCAACGGCAGTATCTGGACTTTGCAGTATGAGGTGATATGCTACCTTTTGGTGCTGGTATTTGTACCTATTTGCAAAAAATATAAAAAGGCAATATTTGCACTTGTGGCATGCTCCGCTTTTGTGTATTTGTTTTTCACATACAGTCCTGAAAGCGAAAGCCTTATCCCATTATCAAGGGTAGCTCTTCGAAACATGGGGCGGTTGACAATGGAGTTTGAAATCGGGGCAATGTATTATATTTACAGTGATAAAATTCTATTGTCCTTCAAATATTTTTTGATAGCAGTGGCTGGAATTATCGTATTCCCGATATTTTTTGACTACGAAATAGCTTTTGCTATATTTGGAGCATATATAGTAATGTATGTTGGCTTTGGCTACTACGGTATTTCAAAGCTTTACAATAAGGTGGGGGATATCTCCTACGGAGTGTATGTGCTTTCATTTTTTGTGCAACAGAGACTGATAGACATTCTGGGAAAAAGCCCTGACGGATATCAGGTACTTAGAATGGACCCATACCAAAATCTATGGCTTACAACAGTCATTGTATTGCCACTATCATTTTTAAGCTGGCATCTATTTGAAAAACAACTATTAAAATTAAAATAATCTAAAGTCTATGGATGGAATAAAGCAATATAAAGAACCTAAAAACAAAATAGAAAAAGGCATTTTGTATCTTCAACACTATGGCTTGAAAAAAACCATTGCAAAGACAATCAGAAAGGCAATGGGACATGACCAGGAACACTACAGTTACAGGCAGTTTTTAAAGGAAAATCCTGTTACGCCACAGGAGCTGGAAAATCAAAGAAATACTGATTTTAAATATAAGCCCCTCATTAGCATAGTGATTCCTTTGTACAATACAAAAGAGAGATTTTTGACAGAATTGATTCAGTCTTTTACAGCCCAGACCTATCCAAACTGGCAGCTGTGCCTTGCAGATGGCAGCCCCAAGGAAGGGCTTGAGCAAATCATTAAAAATGCCACAGGCGGAGTTTGGGACGAAAGAATTATCTATAAAAAGCTAGAGGACAATACAGGCATAGCTGGCAACACAAATGCAGCAATAGAGCTTGCAACGGGGGACTACATAGGTTTTACAGACCACGACGATTTAATCACCCCAGATGCCATGTATTACATTGCAAAGGCTTTGAATGAAGATAATGGGATACAGGCTATTTATTCTGATGAAGACAAAATTGATATGGAGTCCAAGGAATATTTCCTTCCCCATTTCAAATCAGACTACAACATAGATTTGCTGTGTTCTCACAACTATATCACCCATCTTTTTGTGGTGAAGGCTGATATAGTAAGGGCAAGCGGAGGAATCGACCCTGAGTTTGACGGAGCACAGGATCACGATTTTGATCTGAGGGTTTTAGAACACTGTAAAAATGTGTATCATATACCAAGAGTGCTGTACCATTGGAGAACCCATCCAGAATCCACAGCTGACCATCCGGAAGCAAAAATGTATGCCTATGAGAACGGCAGAAGAGCTGTGGAAAACCATTATAAAAGACTGGGGATTCCAGCCAGGGTAGAGCTTGATACCCACCTGGGATATTACCGCACAGTTTATGAGTGGAAGGACAATCCTCTGCTATCCATAATCATTCCAAATATGAATCATGCCAAGGATTTAAAGGAATGTATAGAAAGCATAACAGATAAAAACGCATATACGAATATACAGTTTGTTATAGTGGAGAACAATTCCACAGAGGACTCCGTCAGAGAGCTCTATAAACAGCTTGAAGAACGCACTGACATTAAGGTGAAGGTCTTTGACTACACCAAAGAACATCCTGAAAAAAAAGGCAGCTTTAATTTTTCTTCACTGGTTAATTACGGCGCAAGCCACGCAGATGGAGAATATCTACTTCTACTAAACAATGACACCAGAATGATAAATGAGGGAGCCATAGCAGAAATGATGGGCTTCATTAGGCGGCAGGATGTGGGAGCCGTTGGAGCAAGGCTTTATTATGGCAACAACACAGTGCAGCACGCAGGTCTGATTTTAGGACTTGGAGGAGTTGCCAATTCCCAGTTTTTAGGAAGTGGAAGAGAGCAGGTGGGATATTTTTACAGAAGCACCTGTGTGCAGGATTTATCTGCAGTGACGGGAGCTTGCCTGCTTACCAAAAAATCAGATTTTGATAGCGTGGGAGGCTTTGATGAAGGGCTTGCAGTAGCCTTTAATGACGTGGACTATTGCCTAAAGCTTAGAGAAAAAAAGCTTCTTTGCGTATACACACCATTTTCTGAGTGGTATCATTTAGAATCCTTAAGTAGGGGGTCTGATTTAAACAATCCGGAAAAGAAAATGAGAATGGATGCAGAGACCAACTATTTTATGTCCAAATGGCAGGGCAAATATAAGGGTGGCGACCCTTATTACAATCCAAATTTAGCATTAGACAGATTTGATTATGCCTTTAAAACAATATCATCTAGATAAGAATCGGAGGTTAAAGTATAATGATTAGTAAAGAACAGGCATTAGAGGTTTTAAAAAAGAATAATCAGGAGCATGTGCTTAGATTTTTTGATGAGCTTTCTGAAGAAAAAAAGGCAGAGTTTCTAGATCAGATTGAAAATATCAACTGGTCTGATTTCAAGCTGGTTGGCGGTAGTGAAGCAGCTGCTAGAGGCGAGTTTAGTGTGCCACCAGCAGTGGAGCTTTCAGAGATAAATGAGCGTCATGATGAGTTTTTGAAAGTAGGACTTGAGGCTATCAAAAAGGGCGAGGTTGCAGCAGTGCTTTTAGCAGGCGGCATGGGAACACGTCTGGGCTTTGATTTACCAAAGGGCTGCTTTAACGTGGGAAAGACCAGGGAGCTTTTCATATTCCAGTGTCTTATCAACAATCTCATGGATGTTGTAAATGAGGCTGGTTGCTTCGTACCACTTTACATCATGACCAGCGAGAAAAACGATAAAGTCACCCGTGAATTCTTTAAGGAGCACAATTATTTTGGATACAATCCAGAATACATTAGCTATTTTATTCAGGATATGGCATGTGCTATTGATTATGATGGCAAGCTTTTACTTGAAGACAAGGGACGCCTTGCCACATCTCCAAATGGAAACGGTGGCTGGTATGCTTCTATGGTAAAGGCTGGTCTGGACAAGGATTTAAAGGCAAAAGGGGTTAAATGGATAAACATTTTTGCAGTTGACAATGTGTGCCAGAGAATTGCAGACCCGGTATTTGTAGGTGCCACAATCGCAGGTGGATTTGAAGCTGGTTCAAAGGTGGTTAGAAAGGTTGACCCAAAGGAAAAGATGGGACTTTTGTGCTTAGAAGACGGCAAACCATCTATCGTAGAATACTACGAGATGTCCGACGAAATGGCAGAGGCAAAGGCAGAGGATGGAAGCCTGCTTTACAAGTATGGCGTTATTCTCAATTACCTTTTCTCACTTGAGAAGCTGGATGAAATTGTTAATAACAATATGACAGTTCATGTGGTTGAAAAGAAGATTCCTCACATTGATGCCGATGGAAATCAGGTATCTCCAGAGGAGCCAAACGGTTATAAATTTGAACTATTAGTTTTGGATATGGTTCATATGATGGACAGCAATCTTGCTTTTGAGGTAGACAGAGTAAGAGAGTTTGCACCTATTAAAAACCTGCACGGAGTTGATTCTGTGGACAGTGCTAGAGAATTATTGGAGAAAAATGGAGTTGTTCTCTAACAGGAGGATAAGCTTTGTACAAAAAAAAGAAGCGCTCGTGGGTTAAGCATCTGGATTTTATAATCCTTGATATGCTTGCTTGTGAACTGGCTCTCTTTATAGGTGTTTCTATCCGATTTCATGGAAGTATTATTTTCCTAGATAGATTCGAATGGTACAACCTGTATCAAAACCTGGCAAAGGTATTGCCGTTTATTGATTTGACAGGCGTGCTTTTTACAGAGACTTACACGGGCATATTACGACGAACTAAATATCAGGAAATCACTTCTGTGGTATGGCATTGTCTGATAAATTTCCTGGGTGTACTTGTGTATATGTATGCCAACAGGACATCATACTACTACTCTCGTGCGGCTTTGGCTTACTTTGGTATAGCCATGGTGCTTATCACCTACCTTGTACGAGTTGCCTGGAAGCGTGTTATCAGGCGTCGCAAGCTTTTGGATGTGAACAAAACCCGTATGCTTGTTGTGGCAGAGTCCACCACGGTAGACCACTGCCTTTCTGAAATTGCCCACAGCCCATACACAGAATTCAAAGTAGAGGGCGTAGTTGTTGTAGACAAGGATATGGTTGGATACGACATACAGGGCATCCCTGTGGTGGCCAGTGCGGATTCACTTTTTGAATATCTCAGGACAAATGTGGTGGATGAGATATTCCTTGACGGAAATACCAGAGCCAGCGAGGAAAGCCTTGCAGGAAGACTGGTGGAGCAGGGGCTTACAGTTCATATGTCCCTGATTCACACCAACAATCTTATGCCAAACAGGATTATGGAGACCTACGGTGATTATGTGGTGCTCACCACCAGTATGCATATAGCAAACAATCGTCAGGCATTTTTGAAAAGAGCAATGGATATTGTTGGTGCATTGGTGGGGCTGGTGCTTGCCTTTATCGCCTTTATAGTGTTTGCACCTATTATAAAAATACAGTCTCCAGGACCTGTGTTTTTCACTCAGACCAGAATAGGAAAAAATGGTCGCAGGTTTAAGTTCTATAAATTTAGAACCATGTATTTAGATGCAGAAGAGCGAAAAAAAGAGCTGATGTCTTTAAATGAAATAAAAGGCAACATGTTCAAAATGGAAAATGATCCAAGAATTATTCCAATCGGTCATTTCCTTAGAAAATATTCAATTGACGAGCTTCCTCAGTTTTGGAATGTGCTAATAGGAGAAATGTCTTTAGTTGGCACCAGACCACCACTGGAGGATGAATATGAAAAATATGCCTTGCACCACAAAGCAAGGCTTTCAATCAAGCCGGGACTGACTGGTATGTGGCAAGTGAGCGGACGAAGCGATATCAAGGATTTTGAGGAAGTAGTCGCCCTTGACACAGAGTACATATCTAACTGGTCACTAGGATTAGATATAAAAATATTATTCAAAACAATAGCCGTCGTATTTGAAGGAAAGGGTTCAAAATAGTGGTAGATACATATTTTTCCTTAGTAATCTGGACTGATGATACGGATATGGATTATTTCAAGGATTGTCTTGAATCCATAGATGAACAGGAATACCGTGAATTTGAATTATATATTTTGGATAACAATCCTTCAAATGCGATAGAGTCTACAATCAAGGAATTTTTCCCTGATATTGTGGACAAGGTACACTACCGCAGGCTGAAGAAAAAATCAGGGGGTGCCTATGCATACAATATAGGTGCTCATTTTGCTGAGGGTGATTACCTGGTCTACCTGAACCAGCACGACAGACTAAGTGTAGGCACCCTGTCATCTTTAAATGAAAAAATTGAAAATCTATCTAATAAAGAATGTATTATTTATACTGATCACGACGAAATCATTGGTAAAGACAGAAGAAATCCACATTTTAAACCAGATTTTAATAGAGAATTGTTTTGGCAGATAAATTATATTGGAGAATTTATTTGCTTATCCAAGGCTTTATACAAAAGCTTAGGAGAATTTAACGAAAAGGCGAAGGAAGCCTATATCTATGAATATTTGCTTCGCGCTTCTTCAAAAAAAGAGCCAATAGAGCACATTCCGTCATTGATTTATCACAAACGAACCAGTGACAAACCCATGACAAAGGAGGAGCGTCAGCAGGCAAACTATTATTGCAAGGAACACATGGCACTTGCAATTTCCTATCTTAGCAAAAACGGAATAATAGCCACAGGGCGTGTGGATGCCTCTTTAAAAAAATGGCATCTAAACTATGATGAATCCTCATTCAGACGTTTTGGTGGCGACTATATGTTTTTGAAGGATGACAAGGTAAAGCTATACACCAGAAACAATGTGAAAAGGCTGTATGCATATCTTAAACAACCAGATGTTGCAGTGGTAGGAGCCAGATTTATAGATAGAGGCTTCACTTTAGATAATGTGGGCTACATTTTCGATAGTGATGGTGCCTGGTATTCAGCCTTTCATGGACAAAGAATATTTAGGGATAGCTACGAGGGGCTTGCTAGTATGGCAAGAGACACCGCCATGGTGGACTGTGGCTGCTGTCTGATAGATGCCAAGGTGTACAGGATGCTACATGGCTTTGATACCAGACTGTCAGGTCAGGATGCCATGTTTGATTTTTGTCTGAGGGCGAGGGACAGAGGCTTTCGCACAGTGGTTGTGCCCAAAGTCATAGCCCGCTGGAAGGAAAAAAGCATAATCACCTCCAGTGAAAGCCATGAAATATTGATGGAAAAGCATGGTGAAAAGATAGAGCTTGGGGATGGATTATATAATAAAAATCTGCCTATGGGATTGGAAAACTATATTCTGCCAGGAACACAAGGGGAAAATTAGTTAAAATTTTGCACAAATTTTATTAATTGTGACAGAAATGTTACAGAATTCTTGACAATGCTTTAGTTCATAGAGTAGACTACTAACGTCATTGCTTTTTAAAATAAAGAAAACGAATGGAGAGTATAATTTAATGAGTAATTTTGAGGATTACGATTTAAGAGGTGGTCAGCGTAGACGACCAAGTAATAACAGATCTTCAAGCAATAATAGATCTTCTAGCATGTCATTAGATGGTGAGCTTGATATGTATGATTATGATATGAGAAGTGAATCATTAGATGATGAGGAACTGTATCCTAGAACCAGACGTTCAGCATCAGGTTCAAGAAGCAGCGCAAGGCAATCATCTGGCGGAGCTCACAGAACCGGCGGCAGCCATAGAACAAGCGGAAGCCACAGGTCTTCAAGCAGTCATTCCGGTAATTCAAGCCATTCTGGCTCCAGGTCAGCAGGCAGACCATCTGGACGTTCTAACAGCAGCAGACGAGGCTCAAGACGAGGAAAGAAAAATAAAACAAAGAGGATTATCTTTGTAGTGGAGATAGTATTACTACTGCTTCTTTTGGTTATCTTCTTCTTCTGGAACAAGTTTGGCAAGGTAAACTGGGACACCATCAATATGGAAGAAATCGAGGTAAACAACCTGGATGAAGAGACAGAAGAGCTTTTAAGCAACTACACCACTATTGCACTGTTTGGTGTGGATAACCGTTCTAATGGAAACCTTGACAGTGGAAACTCAGATACTATCATGCTTGTGTCTATCAATAATGATACAAAGGATGTAAAAATGGTATCTGTACAAAGAGATACATATTTACAAATCACAGAAGGCACATACAGAAAATGTAACTATGCTTACAACCATGGTGGTGTTGAGACTGCCATCAGTATGCTAAACACCAATCTGGATTTAAAGATATCAGGTTATGTGGCAGTGGATTTCTATGCCCTTGCTACTATCGTAGACGATTTAGGTGGACTTGAGCTTGAAATCACACAGAAGATGATTGACACAAACAATCCTGAGACAGGTCAAAATGCTTTGGCTGGATATATTGCCGAGGTAGAAAACGTGCTTAATTACTATCCAAACCAGGAAGATGGTTGGAAGTATGACGACTGCTACTTCTCTTCACCTGGAACCTACACATTAAATGGTGCTCAGGTAGTAGGTTACTGCCGAAACAGATATGCAGTAGACAACGATTATGGTCGTGCAGAGAATCAGCGTATGGTAGTAAAAATGATAGTAGAAAAGGTAAAGAAAGCTGACCTTGGAACTATCAACAAAATAGCAGATGATGTGTTGCCAAAGATTTCCACCAGCTTGTCTAGAACACAGGTGCTTTCAATGGCTACATCCGTTGCAGATTACAATATTGCAGAATCTTCAGGCTTCCCATTTGCACTGAAGACAACCACAGTCAGCAAAAAGACAGGTAGCGTTGTAGTGCCATGTACATTGGCATCCAATGTATCAACCCTTCATGAATTTTTATATGAACAGGAGGGCTACGACCCAACAGACGATACAGTAGATGTAATCAGTGACCACATAGTCAATGAGACTGGCTTTACAGAAGGCAGTGCAGAAGTGACGCAAGAAATTGATTAATCAGGCTAAAATCATTTAACCCACTGATAATCGTCACTTAGTTATCACATTTCGGGATTATTCTACAACCATGAAATGAAATGGAGGCGAGTTTATGAGTGATTTTTACGGTAACAATGATGACAAGATGAAGTCAGAAAATAGCGGCACATATTCTTATAAAAAAGAAGAAATAAATCAGGGTGAGTCCTATTATCAGTGGTCACCTTATGATGATGGCAGAAAAAACAAGAAACCTAAAAAGACTTCAGGCTTTGGCAAAAAGCTGGCAAAGACAGCAGCTATAGCACTTGTATTTGGACTTGTGTCTGGAGTAACATTTCAGTCTGTGCTTGTGGTTTCTAACAAGTATCTGACAGCTTCTGATACATCCATAGTAGAAAAGGTGGCTGCTTCAGCTTCTGATGAAAGTGAAAGCGAAAGTGAGACAAAGGTTTCAGAAGGAACAACAAAGGCTACAGCAAGCACTGTTTCTTCTACCATTACATCTGATGTCTCAGAAATAACCCAGAGTGTTTTACCGGCAATCGTGCAGGTTACAAATGCTGGACTTACCGAGTATCAGACATTCTTTGGAACAGTGCAGCAGGAAAGCACATCAGCAGGCTCTGGTATCATAGTTTCTCAGGATGAGGACAATATTTACATAGCTACAAACAACCACGTAGTATCAGGTGCTGAGACACTTACAATCACATTTAACGATGGTGAGGCAGTTGAAGGTGAGATAAAGGGAACAGATTCCTCATGCGACCTTGCTGTAGTATCAGTAGAAATAGAAGATATTCCACAGGAGACATTATCAGCTATCAAGGTAGCCACACTAGGCGACTCAGATGCTACACAGGTAGGTGAAGCAGCCATAGTAATTGGTAATGCCATGGGATATGGTACATCTGTTACCACAGGTATTATTTCTGCAAAAGACCGTGAGGTATCTATCACAGACGAAAGCGGAAATGTTGTAACAAACGAACTTATTCAGACAGATGCCGCTGTAAATCCTGGTAATTCAGGTGGCGCACTTTTAAATGTAAATGGTGAAGTAATAGGTATCGTATCTGCGAAGCTTGCAGATGCAGCAGTAGAAGGTATGGGATATGCTATTCCTATTTCCTATGCATGGGACATCATTCAGCAGATGGTAGACAATGATGTGGTTTCAGAGCTTGAGGCATCATATCTTGGAATTGCTGGTAGAGACATCACAGCTGAAATGTCTGAGCAGTACGACATCCCAACAGGTGTATATGTGGCACAGGTAGTGGCTGGTTCAGGTGCTGAAGCAGCTGGTATTGAAACAGAGGACGTTATCACTTCCTTCAATGGCCGCAAGGTTACATCAGTAAACACACTAAACAACATTATGCAGTATTTGCCAGCTGGCTCTACAGTAGAGATTGTAGTGGCAAAGGCTGACAACAACTACGAAGAAGAAACAATCGAAGTAACACTTACTCACAAGATTGAATCAGTTCAATAGACCTTTAGCCCATCTCAGGACACAACCTGGGATGGGCTTTTTTTTCATTATAGGTGATTACTGTATTTCACAAACACCTGCAGTTATGGTAGAATACCATTTATGAAAAAGAAGAAAATAATATACGGAATTTTGCTTGTGCTTTGGATAATTTTTATATGGGGGCACAGCTTGCAGACCGCCACAGTATCAGAAGCGGAAAGCGGAAAATTTTTATCATTGCTGGGAAAGATTTTTCCTTTTTTACTAAACACAGAATTTGGAATGTTTATAGTGAGAAAATCAGCACACTTTATAGAATACCTGGTGCTAGGCATACTGTTATGTCTGGATTTTCAAATGGATTTATATGGAGTGTTTAGAAGGTTTTCCATTCCAGTATTGACAGGGCTTGCCGTAGCCTTTATGGATGAGACCATACAGATGTTTGTGGCAGGTCGCTCAGGGGAAATAAGAGATATGTGGATTGATGTTGCAGGTGTGGCGCTTGGTACGCTGATAGTGCTTGCAATTGTAAATAATCAACGAGGCAGAAAAAGATACTAAGGGAGGCATTCATGGGAAAAAAGAGAATTGTAATCGCACTAGGTCACGATGCGCTGGGAACTACTGTCTTAGAGCAATGGAACGCTACAAAACGCACAGCAGTTGCAGTTGCAGAATTTATCAAACAGGACTATCAAGTGGTTATCACACACAGTAATGGACCTCAGGTCAGCATGATTCACACTGCACTATCAGAGTTTTATCAGAATCATCCAGACTACACCCCTACTCCAATGTCTGTTTGTTCTGCTATGAGCCAAGGCTACATTGGCTACGACCTGCAGCAGGCTATTCGTTCAGAATTAGTAGGCAGAGGAATTTACAAACCAGTATCTACTATACTGACACAGGTAACAGTTGATCCTTATGATGAGGCATTCTACAAGCCTACCAAAATCATCGGAAGGGTAATGACAGAAGAAGAAGCTGAAAGAGAAGAAACAAAGGGTAATCACACAGTAAAGGTTGAGGGTGGATACCGCAGAATCGTAGCTGCTCCAAAGCCTATGGAAATCGTTGAAATAGATGCTATCAAGGCACTCTGCGAGGCTGACCAGGTGGTTATTGCGGCAGGCGGCGGTGGAATCCCTGTACTCACTCAGGACAATTCACTAAAGGGCGCATCAGCTGTAGTTGAAAAGGATATTGCAGCAGGATTACTGGCTCAGGAACTGGAAGCTGATATGCTGGTTATCCTCACCAGTGTCACCAAGGTATGCAAAAACTTTGGCAAACCAGATGAGGAGCCTTTAGACTACATCTCCATTACTGAAGCTAAAAATATGCTTGCAGCAGGTGAATTTGGCGCAACAGATATGGCACCAAAGATTCAGGCAGCTATCGACTACATTGGGGACTCAGCCATCCGCAAAGTCCTCATTACAAAGCTTTCTGATGCTGGCAATGCCGTAGGCGGTCAAACTGGCACCATGATAGGAAAATAACCCCTATTACAGCCCTAATATACCAAAACCCAAACCCCGCCCAGCCCCACTGTGATTGCAGGCTGTTTGCAATTTTGCGAATATTATAGTTTTTCAATGTGGGCATATTTACGCATCACGCATGTGTCTTGTTGCGGGATGAACTGTTTTCAAAAATGTGTGCCTGATGCGGACATTTAAGTATACTAAATATATTAAAAAATTACTGCAGGTGCTTGGGGTCATATTACATTCGTTAAGAAAAATTAAAAAAGCAGTTTTTGTATGCATAGTCACCGTGGCACATGGAACATCGTGTTCCAAGTGACCACTGCTGCCGCCGTCCTAGCGGCAGCTGACTATACATTGCAAAAACTGCTTTTTATTTTTCTAAACTCATTCCAAAATCCCCCAAGCATCCTGCATAATTTTTTAATATAATTTCAAATTTTGTGTGTCCGCATAGCAGGCATTCATTTTTGTAAACTGTACAGACCTGCAAAAGACACATGTAAATAAGGATGCGTAAATTGCCCCATTAGAAAAACATAATATTCTTGCAAAGCAAACAGTCTGCAATCACAGTGGGGCTGGGCGGGGTTAGGGCGATTGTTACTATATGGGGCTGTAATAGGGGCGAGTACGTTGTGTAGAATTTCTAAGATTTAGAATAGAATTTTATATTTTAAACAAAAAAACGAACTGATATTATCCAATTATAGTAAAAACGACGGATGGTCCGTCAGCAAAAAACAGGAGGAGAAGAAATGAAAAAACGTGTTTTGGGAGTTTTGATGACTGCAATGATGGCAGTGGGAATGTTTGCTGGTTGTGGACCTGCAGATACAGGTGCACCTGCAGATTCAGCTACAACAGAAACTACTACTGATTCAGGAAGCACAGAGGCTGCTTCTACAACATCATCAGGTGATACAAAGAGAGTTGCAGTTGCCATGCCTACTCAGTCATCTGAAAGATGGATTAATGATGGTAATAACATGAAGGAAAAACTTGAGGCACTTGGATACGAAGTAGACCTTCAGTATGCTGAGGATGATGTACAGGCTCAGGTTTCTCAGATTGAGAATATGATCGCAGCTGGTGCTGACTGCTTGGTTATCGCAGCTGTTGACTCATCTGCATTAGTAAATGTAGAGGCTCAGGCTAAGGAAGCTGGTATTCCTATTATCGCTTATGACCGTCTTTTGATGGATACAGATGCTGTTAGCTACTATGCTACATTCGATAACAAGGGTGTTGGTACAGCGATTGGAAAATACATTGAGGAATCTAAGGATTTGGCAAACACAGACGAGAGCTACACAATCGAGTTCTTCATGGGTTCTCCAGATGATAATAATGCAGTAATGCTTTACAACGGACTTATGGAAGTTCTTCAGCCATATCTTGATGATGGTACATTAGTATGTAAGTCAGGCAGAACATCTTTCGAAGATACATGTATCTTAAGATGGTCTCAGGAGACAGCACAGCAGAACTGTGAGAACTACCTAACAGGTTTCTATGCAGATGAAAAGCTTGATATCTGCGCTACAGCTTTTGATGGTTTTGCATACGGATGTAAGGCAGCTCTTGAGGGTGCTGGATATAAGGTTGGCGAGGATTGGCCACTTATCACAGGTCAGGATGCAGAGCTTATGGCTACAAAGAATATCATTGCTGGTTCACAGACAATGTCTATCTACAAGGACACAAGACTTCTTGCTGACAAGTGCGTAACAATGGTACAGGCAGTTCTTGAAGGTGCAGAGCCTGAAATCAATGATACAGAGCAGTATGATAATGGAAAGCTTGTAGTTCCTTCATACCTTTGCACACCAGTTGCTGTAGATAAGGACAATTATAAAGAAATCATTGTAGACGGTGGCTACTACACAGAAGAGCAGCTAGCAAACTAGTGGAAGATTGATTATTAGTGGCGACTTAGAATATAAGTCGCCGCTACTTTTTAGATAGGAGAAGATTATGTCAGATTACATCTTGGAAATGAAACACATTATTAAAGAGTTTTCAGGAGTTAGAGCCCTTGATGATGTAAATCTGCAAGTGAAAAAGGGAGAAATACACGCTTTGTGTGGAGAGAATGGTGCAGGTAAATCTACACTGATGAATGTTCTTTCTGGCGTGTATCCATATGGTAGCTATGAGGGTGATGTAGTTTATCATGGCGAGGTATGTAAGTTCCATAACCTTAGAGATTCTGAGGCAAAAGGAATAGTTATCATACATCAGGAGCTTGCTCTAAGCCCACTCCTTTCAATTGCAGAAAACGTATTTTTGGGAAATGAGCAGCTTTCAATGAAGGGAGTTATCGACTGGACCAAGACCAGACAGAAAGCCCAGGAAATGCTTGCTAGAGTTGGACTTGAACACGAAAATGTAAATGCACCAGTAAATTCGCTTGGTGTAGGAAAACAGCAGCTGATAGAGATTGCCAAGGCAATGGCAAAAAAGGTTGAGCTTTTGATTTTGGATGAGCCAACGGCTGCGTTAAATGATGAGGAATCAAAAAAGCTTCTTGATATTATGCTGGAGCTTAAAAAGCAGGGAATTACATGTATTATTATTTCCCACAAGTTAAATGAAATAAGCTATGTAGCTGATGCAGTTACAATCATAAGAGATGGAAAGACAATTGAAACTTTAGTAAAGGGAGAGGATGATTTCTCTGAGGATAGAGTTATAAAGGCAATGGTTGGTAGAGAGCTTACCAACAGATATCCTGCAAGAGAAGGAGTAACTATAGGTGATACCATTTTTGAAGTAAAAAATTGGAATGTATATCATCCAGATGATCCAAACCGTCAGGTACTAAAGAATATTAATATCGAAGTTAAGGCAGGAGAAGTTGTAGGACTGGCAGGTCTTATGGGAGCTGGACGAACAGAATTCGCAATGAGTTTGTTTGGACATAGCTATGGTCAGAAAATTTCTGGAACGGTAAAAATCAATGGCAAAGAGGTAAAACTGAATACAGTTAAGGATGCCATTGATAATAAGCTTGCTTATGTTACAGAGGATAGAAAGACAAATGGATTGGTTATGATTGCAGATATAAAAGAGAATATGGCTCTTGCAGCCCGTCCAAAGTTTTTCTCTAAGCATGGCGTCATAAATGGAAACGACGAAATTCTCGCTGCAGAAGAATATAAAAAGAAGATAAATATAAAAGCAAATTCAATCAATCAGGTTGTAGGCTCTTTGTCAGGTGGTAATCAGCAAAAGGTTGTCCTTGCAAAATGGATGCTTACACAGCCGGATGTATTGATTTTGGATGAACCTACAAGAGGTATTGATGTTGGTGCTAAATACGAAATTTACTGTGTAATCAATGACCTTGCAAAAGCAGGAAAAGCTGTAATAGTTATTTCCTCAGAAATGCCTGAAATTATCGGTACATGCGACCGTATATACGTTATAAATGAGGGCGAAATTGCTGGAGAGCTTTCTAGCGAAGAGGTTTCACAGGAGAGAATAATGCAGTGTGTAATGGCACACAACAGAAAGGAAAATAGAAATGAAGAATAAAAAAGCTAACCTTGATATGAAACAATATGGCATGTTTATAGCCCTTATTGTTATTTATTTGATATTTGCTTTATTAACAGGTGGAAAAAACCTTACACCTATGAACATTAATAACCTGGTAATGCAGAACGGTTATGTAGTAATACTTGCAATTGGTATGCTGCTTTGCGTACTTACAGGTAACGTAGACTTAGGTGTTGGTTCTGTAGTTGCTTTGTGTGGTGCTACAGCTGGTATCATGATGATGGACTACAAGATGAATATGTGGGTAGCAATTTTTGCAGCCCTGGCTATTGGTCTTTTAGTTGGTATGTTTGCAGGATTTTTTATAGCTTACTTGAGCATACCACCATTCGTTGTTACCCTTGCCACTATGCTTATGGGTCGTGGTCTTACCTATACACTTTTACAGGCACAGACAAAAGGTCCTCTTCCAACAAGCTACAACTTTATTGGAGCAGGCTTCCTTCCAACCTACAAAATCTATTTTGGTGATGGTATTTTAGATTTAGTATCTATCGGTGTTGCAATCATTGCTTCAGTTGCCCTTATATGGACAGAATTAAATGGCATCAAAACAAAGAAGAAATACAATTTTGCATTGGCACCTACATGGCAGACAGTTCTAAAGCTTGCTATTATGCTGTTTATCATTTGGTTCTTCTTCTATAAACTGGCTCGCTATAATGGACTTCCATTTGTACTTCTTATCATGGTTATATTGATTGGAATTTACGCATTTGTTACTACCAAAACAGTAGCTGGTCGCCAGATATATGCTTTAGGTGGCAATAGAAAAGCAGCCAACCTTTCAGGTATCGATACAAACAAAGTATTCTTCTGGGTATACACAAACATGGGTGTACTTTCAGCTATAGCTGGTATCGTGCTTTCAGCCAGAAATGGTTCATCTACTCCAAAAGCAGGTGATGGTTTCGAAATGGATGCCATTGCATCATGCTACATTGGTGGTGCAGCAGTTGCTGGTGGTTCTGGTACAATTTTAGGAGCTGTAGTAGGAGCTTTCGTAATGGGTATTCTCAACAATGGTATGTCACTCTTTGGATGGTCTACAGATATTCAAAAGATTGTAAAGGGTGCTGTTCTACTTGGTGCTGTTACAGTGGATGTACTTTCAAAACGCAAAAAGAACTAACTGATTTTTCTTAGTTATTACTCAAAACCAAGCCATCTGGCTTGGTTTTTTGTTATAATATGACTAAATATGTTCAGCAAAAAGGGAGTTTTTACAAATATGTATAGTGTTATGCTTGTAGATGATGAGGAGGAAGTCCGCATCGCTATCGAAAAGAAAATCAATTGGGGTGAATTAGGATTTCAGGTGGTAGGAACTGCTGAAAATGGAGAGGATGCCTTAGAAAAAGCCATTGTGTTGCAGCCTGATGTGGTCATGACTGATATTAATATGCCCTTCATGGATGGGCTGACTTTTTCCAAGCAGCTAAAGAGTCAGTTCCCTGCTACAAAGATTGTGATTTTTTCCGGCTATGATGAATTCGAGTATGCCAAGGAGGCTATAGAATTATCTGCAGAAGAATATATCCTAAAACCCATCAATGCATTAGAATTGCAGGAAATCTTTGCAAGAATCAAAACCCGTTTGGATGACGAATTTGATAAAAGACGAAATATGGAAACTCTTGAAAAGTATTACAACGAGAGTATTCCTTTTTTTAGAGAGCAGTTTTTGATAGGACTGATAGAGGGACATATCGAGCCTGACAGAATACAGGATATACATGCTCAGTACGGTCAGGGGATAGAAGGCAAATTTTATTGTGTGGGCTTTGTAAAGCTATCCTTTGATGAAGAAGTTTCCATAGATACAAAAAGGCTGATGTCTATTTCACTAAATCAATTGGCAAAAGAAAGATTAGCCTGTCACGCAAACTATTATTGTGTAAACTACCTTGGAAATGTGATTGTGCTAGGATGTCTGAACTCAGAAGAGGAATACGACACCTTTGTACTGGAGCTTGATAGGATATGCAAGCTGTCAAAAAAACTGCTTCAAACCAATACCACCGCAGGTATCGGGCAGTTGGTGGGGGAACTGAAGGATTTGTTCAGCTCCTTCAAGTCAGCCAAGGAGGCAATATCCTACAGAATGATTTTAGAGGATAACCAGGCAATATCTATAAAGGATGTGGAGCCTGATGAGGAATATATAAATCTATTTGAAAACGATAATGTAAATCAGATGCTAAAGCAGATAAAGATAGGCACTGACCAGGAGTTGAAAATAGCTATACATGAGTTTTTCTCTAAGCTTCCTAAAAATAAGGTGGCACTTTACCAGCTGAAGCTGTCCATATTAGAGGCGTATTTTGAAGTTATAAAGCTGGCTGGAAAATATGAATTAGTAGGTGAAAACAATCAGTCTGATGATAGAGACATTTTAGAAATACTGAATCAATTGGAATCCTTTGAGCAGATTGAAAAATGGTTTGAGCATAAATGCTTTCTTGTGAAGGAGGAAGTAAATAAAAACAGATTAGATACCACTGGTCTTATGATTGAAAAAGCCAAGGAGTATATCGAAGAGCACTTTAGTGATTCCAATCTGTCGGTGGAGGTGCTTTGTAATTATTTAAATGTTACTCCAAATTATTTTTCCGCAGTTTTCAAGAAAAATACAGGTAGCACTTTTGTATCATTTTTAACAGAGGTGCGACTGAAAAAAGCTGTGGTGCTTTTGGAAAACACAGATGAGAAAGCCTATATTATTGCAGGGCTCATTGGCTATGACGAGCCAAACTATTTCAGTTATGTATTTAAAAAAGCCTATGGGATTTCCCCATCTAAATACAGACAACAAAGGGAAAAATAATGAATCTTAAAGACCTGAAAAATCAGTTAGAAAGGGTAAAGCGGGCATCAAAAAGAAGGAGTATTCAGCTAATTATTTCTCTGTCATTTACTCTTGTCTCCATTGCCAGCATGACATTTTTGACCTTTGCCTTTTATACCAGCTATATAAATAAAGCAAAGGAAAATGCTATTGAAGATAATACCCAGATTATCAATCAAATAAGCTGGAATCTTAATACGTATTTACGAAATATGATGGGGATTTCAGATAGTATGTATTACAACGTTATAAAAAATCTGGATTTAACCAGTGACACCATGAACAAAGAGATGGATTTGTTGTACGAGGCAAACAGGGACAATCTTATCAGTATTGCCTGCGTTTCTCAGGATGGTGCCCTGATTTCTGCTGCCCCTGTAGCCACCAGAAAGCCAGGGGTGGATTTCGTAGACCAGAAGTGGTTTTCCGAGACAGAAAATCAAATTGAAAACTTTTATTTTTCCACTCCCCACGTTCAAAATATGTTTGTCAGCAGCAACTATCGCTATTATTGGGTTGTGTCCCTTGGCAGAAGTGTGGATTTAAACTATATGGGGCACAGCCGAAAGGGAATACTTTTAGTTGATATGAACTATTCTGCCATAGAGCAGATGTTTGCCAAGGTGAATGAAAGCGGAACAGGCTATGTGTATCTTATAGATTCAGATGGCACTATTATTTTTCACCCGAAGCAAAAGGCTATCTATACAGGGCTCTATGATGAAAACAATCTGGTGGCAGCAGAATATGATGACGGAAACTATATCGAGAGCTTCAATGGTCAAAAGAGGGCTATTATTGTAAAGACAGTGGGCTACACTGGCTGGAAAATCATTTCAGTAATTCCCACAAATGAAATCACAGGGGACTACAATGAGTTAAATGCATTCCTTCTTATAATAATAACAGTGACAGTATTTTTGATTGTGTTTGGAAATATTATCATTTCCAAAATCGTCACAAAACCGGTAAGAAATCTGGCGGACTCACTAAAATCCATCGAGGATGGCAGGTTTAATGAGGAGGATATTTTTATTGGCGGTTCCCATGAAATCAGGCATTTGGGGCGCACTATAAAATCCCTTGTATCTCAGATGCAAAAAATGATGGATGAAAGAGTGGCAGAGCAAAAGGATAAACGTAAATCCGAATTGGATGCCTTGCAGGCTCAGATTAATCCCCACTTTTTGTACAACACGTTGGATTCTGTAGTGTGGATGATAGAGGCGGAAAAATACCCTGAGGCAATATCCATGATTACCAGCCTTGCATCACTATTTAGAATCAGTCTCAGCAAGGGGAACAATATTATCACCATCAAGGACGAAATTACACACGCGAAAAATTATCTGGCTATACAGAAGGTGCGCTATAAAAACAGATTTGAAGCCACTATAAATGTGGACCCTGCAATAGAAAACTGCATAACCATAAAGCTGATAATACAGCCTTTGATAGAAAATGCTATTTATCATGCTGTAGGAGAGTTGGATGATGATGGCATGATTGAAGTAAATGGCTACGAGAAGGATGGAGACATTTTCATAGAGGTTATTGACAATGGAATGGGAATCCCACCTGAGACTTTGGAAAACCTTTTAAAGGAAAAATCCACCTCAAAGGGAAAGGGCTCTGGCATAGGACTTTGGAATATCAATCAGAGAATTAATCTGTATTTTAAAGAGGACTATGGGCTGAAAATCTACAGTGAGCTGGACGAAGGCACTAAGGCTGTTATTCACCTGCCTAAAATGACTATGGAGGAATACAAAGGAGGGGGCAATGAAAAATAAAAAGCTTTTTATTGTTGCAGTACTGGCCGTGATTTTGCTCCTTGCTGTGGAGTCCTACATCTATTTCAATTTCAGCAAATTTCAAAAGTCTCCTACACATATTTCCTTCATTCTCACAGGAGACAATCTGGACAATTGGGATAGCATGATGGCAGGGGCAGAGGATGCAGCAGAGGACGAAAACTGCGTGGTGGATTTTATCAATTGCCCTGTTGAATATGGGGTATCAGGAGAAATCGATAGCCTTAATGGGGCTTTGGCTGATGGGGCTGATATCATACTGATTAGTTCCATAGACTATAATGCCATAAAAGCCTATGTGGATGAAAACGACTTAGAGGATAAGGTGTTTTACGTGAAAAACGGAATTTTTGGTGACAGTAAGAATTCTGTTATGACTGATGATTATGAGCTTGGAATAGAATTTGCAAAATACATAACAGATAATGTGAATGCAAAAAGATTAGTGCTTGTGACTCAAACTGAGGACGTAAATACCCTAAGTCAGGTAAATGGCATTATGGAAAATTTGACTGGCATGGGAATAGAAGTGGACTATAGAAAGCTGTCCAAGAATGAGACAAAGCTAAATCAAAGCATGTATAATCTGGGGCAATCTGGTTTGTACAATGGCTATATAACGCTGGATTTGGCTACCTTAACAGCAGCCTGTGAAGCAAAAAGCAAACTGAACAAGGACCTGTCTATATTTTCCATCAGCAGCAATATTGAAGCGGTGTATTACATGGATGCTGGAATTGTAAATGGCCTGTTGTTTAAGGATGACTATTCAATGGGGTATCTTGCTGTGAAAAAAGCCCTAAAAAGTGATTTGATAACAGCTGATGGCTTTGATACCAAGCTGTATTATATTCTAGATAAAAATATGATTCATACAGAGGAGATGGAAAAGATTTTATTTCCATTTGTAAAATAGAAAATGAAAAAGTTCAGTATATTAATAATAATGATGGCATTTACCCTGACTTTGTGTGGCTGTGCAAACACTTCAGAAAATACTGAAGAAAAAAGACGGCTAAAAGTTGGAATAACCATGTACAATGAATACGACCTATTTACAGAGGACATAAGACACAATATCGAGGAGCGGCTTATAGCACTTCAAAACGAAAGCGGTGTAGAGCTTACCACAACTGTGAATTATGCAGGGAAAAGTCAATTGGTACAAAATGACCAGGTGGATGACTTTATCGAAAAGGGCTACGACGTTATTTGTGTAAACCTGGTGGATAGGACTGCTCCTTCTGTGATAATAGACGCTGCAAAGGCGGCGGATATTCCTGTGATTTTCTTTAACAGAGAGCTGGTTGAGGACGATTTAAACCGTTTTGAAAAACTGTATTATGTAGGTGCAAGACCAGAAGAAAGCGGCAGGATGCAAGGGGAAATTGTGGTGGATGCCCTAAATGAAAGGTTCGATGAAATAGACTTTAACCATGACAATGTGATTCAATATGTCATGCTTGAGGGTGAGGCTGGGCACCAGGATGCTATTCTTCGAAGCCGACTATCAGTTGAAACCATTTCAGATGCAGGCTTTCAATTGGAACGCCTTGGAGATGAGCTGGCGAACTGGGACAGGCAGCAGGCTCAAACAAAGGTGAATGCCCTGCTCCAAGGATATCCACGTCAGATAGAACTGATACTTGCCAATGATGACAATATGGCTCTTGGTGCTTTGGATGCTCTTCAAGCCTACGGAGTGAAACAGCTTCCTTTAATCGTGGGTGTGAATGGACAGGAAGAAGTGTTAGAGGATATTGAAGAAGGACTAATTGAAGGCACAGTCTTAAATAATTCAAAGGAAAAGGGCAGGATAATAGCTGAAATGGCATTTTCCCTTGGGTTAGAAGGAAAAATTCCAGAGGACATAGAATTGATTGATGGCAAATATTACTATGTCTCTTATGAAAAAATTTCTAAATAAGTACATTACTTCATTTCTGAGTATTTTGTATTGAGAAATGAAGCAGTAATAATTCCAGTAGAAGAGATTTCTATTTAGTAACAGCTGTCAAATCTGCTAAAAAAGGCATAAATGATGAAGGGCTTCGAAGCATTTGCTTCGAAGCCCATTTTAAAAGCTATGGTTTCCGTAGGCTTTTCATAATTAGCCTACTAGTTATTAAATTTTTCTAATTGTTTTAAAAGAGCCTGTATTTGAGCATCCTT